>CAYWUC010000270.1:0-1615 GCA_964461395.1 uncultured bacterium | reverse complement strand
ACACGATAATAATGGCGAAAACGACGAACACCTGCCCGTAGGTAAAGGTAATATAGATTTTGAAAGTTTTTTCGACAGTATAAAAAAAGCAGGAAACGATATCATTATCGCGCTCGAACTCGATCATTCTACTCCTGAAGAGAAGATTAAAAATTTGATCGAGGTTATAACGCGGCAAAGCCGCTAAAATGTAAAAATTAAATATCAAAATGGAAAATGACAAATCAAGGTTTAAAATAAAAAAAACATTAACCACAGAAGACACGGAGAGGTATAGGATTAGAGGCAGTGCAAGTTGGCAATTCAGGGATTATGGATTAAGTAGTAAGTGTTTTTTTTCTTAATCCTTGCGCATCTTTCCTAATTTTACTGCTAATCCTTTAATCCTGGCTCGACTTTATTTTTTTCTACTAATCCTAAACGATTGAAGTGGATTTACACAGATAAACACAGATTAAAAATATTTAGGGAAATTGTGTAACCTAGTGATTATTTATTATCATTCAATAACCTGTATCAACATTCTCCTCGAGCGGGGTCCGTCGAATTCACAGAAAAAGATTCCCTGCCATCTCCCGAGGTCTATATCACCGTTTGTAATCGGAATAAAATCTGAACTCCCTATAATAGAAGCCTTAATATGGCTGTCAGCGTTGCCTTCCGCGTGTGAATATCCCGCTCCGGCAGGAATTATATCCGAAAGCTTATTTAAAATATCACTCTTGACCGATGGATCGTAATTTTCGTTTATTGTTACAGCTGCTGTTGTGTGAGGCACATAAAGATGCACATATCCTTCCTTTACCCCGCTTTCTCTTACAGTATTACTTACTTCTCCGGTTACATCTACAAATTCATTTCTTTTATTTGTAGAAATTGAAATTTGCTTTTTAGTCTTCACTCCCATTAATTCCTCCTTTTAATCCAATTAATCCAAAAAACTTATTTCTTACCAACAGGCAAAATATATAAAGGCGTTTCTTTTTCCTTCATACCTATAACCTTTTTAACTTTATCATCCATAAAAGCACCTACAACAACAGTGCCAAGCCCTAAAGCTTCTGCCTGTAAATAAACATTTTGAGCAGCATGTCCTGCTTCCATATATGTGTACACTATACCCCTTTCACCATATTTCTTTGTTATCCTATCGTAAACTCCCGCAAATACTATAGAAATAGCACCATTTTTTACACAGGATTGACCCAACGCGGCAAGAGAAAGGTCATTTCTATAGTCTCCCTCTATCAGCTTAGTAATTGCATGATTAAATGGGTCGTATCTATAAATACCGTCTTCAAGTGAAGATACATTACCAACGACAAGAAAAACTTCGAGAGGGAAAAGCGCTCCGGCAGAAGGAGCAGCTCTAAATTTTCTTCTCTCATCAGTAATTCCCTGAGCCGACCAGAGAAGCTGTGAAATATCCTCTATTTTAAGAGATTTATCTATATAATTTCTAACCGATCTTCTTTTTAATATTGCTTCTTCAACAGATACTGCGCTTTTATATCTGGGTTTCGGTAAAACTATTTTGCTTTCATCAGACATCATCTCACCTCCCGCGGCATTTAATAAAGATACATTAAAAAAAGAAAAAACCGCTATAATAACT
>CAYWUC010000269.1:0-2228 GCA_964461395.1 uncultured bacterium | reverse complement strand
CATATTCGCGTTTTATACTAAGACCTTTAATAACGAAAGAAATCCTAAACCTTGTTGATTCATATAAGGGTAAGGAAATCGCATTGACACCTCCTTTGACTACCGACCATCTAATAAGAACCAAAGCTTATCCGCTATGGATCGACGAACTCAAATATGATGATGAAGAAAAAATAAGAAAACAAATTAAAACTTCAGTAACAGAGTACATAGAAAAATATGATGAGTATTTTGAACATTATTCTAAAAAAATGAAGCAAAAACTCGATCGTTTTGATTCGATGCCGCGAGTGATTCTAATACCAGGTTTAGGAGCAATATGCGCTGGTAAAGATGTAGCAGAAACCGATATAGTAAAGGATATCACTTTCCGGACTTTATCTACTAAAATGAAGATTTCTTCGATGGGAAAATATGAAGGGCTGAAAGAAGAACATCTCTTTGGTATGGAATATTTTGGCCTCCAACATGCAAAGCTTAAGAAAAAAGATAGATTTCCTCTTAGGAATTCTGTTGCAATTGTAAGTGGAGCAGCTGGAGCAATCGGAAGCGGGATTTGCGAAGGATTGCTTAAAAATGAATGCCATGTGGCTGTTACGGATTTGCCCAGCGATAATTTGAATTTATTAGTAGATGAGTTTAAAGCAAAGTATAAAGAGAGAGTAATTGGTGTTAGCCTTGATGTGACAGATCCAAAATCAGTTACAAATGGCTTTGATAAAGTTGTCCAAACTTGGGGAGGAATTGACCTTGTGATTGTGAATGCCGGTGTTGCGCACGTTTCATCTCTCTCGGATATGGATCCAAACACATTTCGGAAACTTGAACAGGTAAATATTGAAGGAACACTTCATATGCTTTCTCGTTCCGGAAAGCTTTTTAGAGTTCAGGGAACAGGAGGTGATATCATCGTATTATCCACCAAGAATGTTTTTGCCCCGGGTGCAAAATTCGGAGCTTACAGCGCAACTAAAGCAGCATCACACCAGCTGGCTCGGATCGCAAGCCTGGAATTTGCGGAGATGGATGTGAGAGTCAATATGGTTTCTCCCGATGCGGTATTTTCTCATGGTAAGCGTAAATCCGGATTATGGGCTGAAGTTGGACCGGACCGCATGAGGGCAAGAGGTCTTTCCAAGAAGAGTCTTCCGGAATATTATAGAAAGCGAAACCTGCTTAAAGCAAAAGTAACTGCTGAACATGTTGCAAAAGCTGTATTATTTTTCGCAACCCGTCAAACTCCGACAACGGGTTCGACCATCCCGGTTGACGGTGGGCTCCCGGATGCAACTCCACGGTAATTAACAGTAAATTAATTTTTCTAAAAATATAGTCTAAAAATGTTATTAAGGTTACCTTTCACATCCCTCTTAACTATTTTATTTTTTTAAAATTTCAAAAATTTTTTTTAAATCCGTGTATATCTATGTTAATTCGTGGCAATTTCCTTTTAAGTTTTTTAAAATGGAAGTTCTTCATCATCTCCGGGAGGTGTTTCCATATCGGTATTATTAGGAGTTTCTTCTGCTTGGTTTTGTTCCTCTGTATTGTTTTCCTGGTATGGGGTTGTGGATTTGAGTAAGACCTGAACTCTAAATGCGCCTATACTTACTTCGGTTCTTTTGAAACCTTCTGTTTCTCTGGTATAACTGGATAGTCTGCCTTCAACAAGGACAGGAGCACCTTTTTTTATACGTTCGCTTAGTCTTTCTGCCTGGTTGCCCCATAAAGTTACACCCGTGAATGTTGTTTCTTCCTTCCATTCTCCGCTTTTATCCCTGTAATTACGGTTTGATGCAATACTGAATTTGAGATAAGCACTGCCTGATTCCGTATAACTAAGAGTAGAATCAGCTGTCGCTCTTCCTGTAATGACCACAGAATTTATGTTTGGAATTCTATATTCAGCCATATTTTATTTCCCCTTTACTACGAGAATATACCTGAGTATATCATTGTTTTTTTTCATAAAGTTTTTAAAAGTATTAACATTCTTTGGATCCGTTTCGAAATTTATTACTGTGTAAAAACCGTTGTTGTGTCCTTTTATTTCATACGCGAGCGGTTTAATACCCCATTCATCTATCTCGTTGACTTTTCCTTTGTTTTCTTTCAGTTGAGTTTTAATTTCCTCTATAATTTGTTTTGCGTCTTCTTCTTTTTCGGGATTTATAATAAATGTACATTCGTATTTTCTCATTTGTCCTCCTTTTGATTCCCGTTAATTT
>CAYWUC010000268.1:0-3409 GCA_964461395.1 uncultured bacterium | reverse complement strand
TCTTTCTAAAGTTATTTCATCGAAATAAAGTTTATCGCAAATATCATAATCTGTGCTGACTGTTTCCGGATTATAATTTATCATTATAGCTTTGTAATTTAAGTTTCTAAGAGCCAAAACAGCATTGACGCAACACCAATCAAACTCTACGGAGGAACCAATTCTATATGCCCCACCCCCAAGAACAACAACTTGATTTTTATCACCAAAAGTCAAATCGTCTTCCGAAGCATTATAAGTAATATACAAATAGTTGGTTTTAGCGGGAAATTCCGCGGCCAAAGTATCTATTTGTTTAACATAAGGAACAATATCTTTCTTCTTTCTTATTCTTCTTACCTCAAGTTCCTCTGAATTAGTTAAAATCGCGATTTGCTTATCTGAAAAACCCTTTTGCTTTGCTTCTTTTAACAGTTCTTTAGAAATTTTTTCAATCTTTTTACCTTTCAATCGATTCTCTACGTCAATTATATTTTTTATCTTATACAAGAACCAGGGGTCTACATTGGAAATTTTATATATTTTATCTACCGAATATCCTTTTTTAATAGCTTCCGCGATAGCAAAAATTCTTTTATCGGTAGGTTTTTCGAGTTCCTCATCCAAATCGTCGAATTTTATATCGTTACAAACGACACCATTCATACCTACTTCTAACATTCGTATCGCCTTCTGCAA
Organism: uncultured bacterium; assembly: GCA_964461395.1. Taxonomy (GTDB): domain Bacteria; phylum Hydrothermota; class UBA3072; order UBA3072; family UBA3072; genus JAFGHJ01. The sequence continues at coordinate 2,731 of CAYWUC010000268.1, read as the reverse complement.
AACTTCTTCAAAACTCCTGGCAATAGCCATAACCTCACCCACGGATTTCATTTCTGACCCAATGTTAAGGCTTACTCTTCTGAATTTCTGTAAATCCCATCTGGGGTATTTCAGAACAACGTAATCTATAGCGGGTTCGAAACAGGCGGAAGTTTCTTTCGTTATGGCATTCCTTAATTCGGTTAAACCATATCCCAAAGCGAGTTTAGCCGCCACAAAAGCCAGCGGATAACCGGTAGCTTTAGAGGCAAGAGCGGAACTTCTGCTAAGACGAGCGTTGACTTCAATTATCCTGTAATCTCCGGATTTGGGTTCGAGAGCATATTGAATATTACATTCCCCTACGATTCCAAGATGTCTTATTACTTTAATCGTAAACGCTCTCAGTTTGAAATTCTCAGAAGCTGTAAGGGTTTGAACAGGCGCGGCGACGATACTTTCTCCGGTATGAATACCCATCGGATCGAGGTTTTCCATAGAACAAACCACAATACAGTTATTGTAACAATCTCTGACAACTTCATACTCTATCTCTTTCCAACCGCCAAGATATTCTTCGACAAGTATTTGTTTTGTAAAGGAAAAAGCTTTTTTGGCAATATTTCTTAACTCTTTTTCATCATAAGCGACTCCCGAACCCAAACCACCCAAAGCGTAAGCTATTCTTACTATAACGGGATATCCTATTTTCTCACCGGCTTTTATGGCTTCTTCTACGTTACTAACGGCTTTACTAACAGGAACTTTTAAGTTTATTTCTGAAATCTTTTTTATAAATCGGTCTCTATCTTCAGTATCTAAAATAACTTCTACCGGAGTCCCTAACACCTGAACCTTATATTTATCAAGAATACCCTTCTCCGCTAAATCCGCGCCGACATTCAAACCGGTTTGACCGCCAAAAGCGAGTAATATACCATCAGGTTTTTCCTTTTCTATTACCTGTTCGACAAAATATATGTCCAGGGGTAAAAAGTAAATTTTATCGGTGAGATAAGATGAAGTCTGAATCGTTGCTATATTTGGATTAATCAGAACAGTTTCAATACCCTCTTCTTTTAAAGCTTTAATTGCCTGACTACCGGAATAATCAAATTCACCCGCCTGCCCTATACGTATAGCACCGGAACCTAAAATCAATGCCTTTTTTATTTTCTTTTTCATCATATAGACCTCACAAACATATCAAAAATAAACTCAGTGTCGTCAGGACCGGGAGAAGCTTCCGGATGGAACTGCGAACCAAAGAAAGGCTTAGAAATGTGAACAATCCCCTCATTTGTTTCATCGTTATTATTGAAAAACCACTCTCTCCAGTCTTCCTTTAAGGTATCGGAATTAACTACATATCCGTGATTCTGAGAAGTAATATAACATCTCTTTGTTCCAACTTCGATACACGGCTGATTTTGTCCTCTATGTCCATATTTCAATTTGTAAGTATCCGCTCCCGCCGCCAGTCCGAGTATTTGCGAACCCAAACAAATGCCTAGAATTGGTATGTTCATTGAAATAGCCTTCTTTACAGTTTCAATTGTAGCCTTACATCTCTTAGGGTCTCCGGGTCCATTAGAAATTAAAACTCCATCAATCTTATCCTTAGTAAAATCATAATCCCATGGATATCTTATCACGGTTATATCTCTGTTTAAAAAAGCCCTTATAACATTATTTTTTACACCACAATCGATTACAGCGACTTTCTTTTTCCCCTTTTTATATTCTATTACTTCATCGGAACTGACTTCAGCAACTAAATTCCTTTTATTTGGATCTTCGAATTTAAGCTTCTCATTATTGAAAATAATTTTACCCAATTGAGTACCCTTTTCTCTTAATTTCTTTGTCAACATTCTAGTATCAATATTATATAAGGCAGGAACATCATTTTCCTTTAGCCACTCTGCTAAAGATTTTTCGGCGCTCCAGTGAGAATAATTTTCAGAAAGATCGGATATAATTAAACCCTGAACATGAATCTTCTCAGACTCAAAATTCTTCAGAAGTTCGTTTTCCCTCTCGTTACCGGCAATACCATAATTTCCTATTAAAGGATACGTTAAAACAAGTATCTGTCCCTTATATGAAGGATCTGTTAAAGTTTCAGGATATCCAACCATACCAGTGTTAAAAACGACTTCTCCGTTAACCGATTTCTCTGAACCGAAAGAAAAACCTTCAAAGATAGAACCGTCTTTCAGAACAAGTTTTGCTAACTTTCTGTTATTTGACATATGTTAACCTCTCCCATAAATTGAATTCTTTAAGGTAAAAAATTCCAGTAGTATTCCAAAAAATATGCCTGGAACCAGGCATTGCATAATTTCTCTTATTTATTTTTAATATTTTCTTTTTGATCACTAATTAACCCGTCTGGAATATATAAACTTTCCTTACTCTGTCAAGGGGTTTTTTTGAGAAAAAAATGAATAAATATTCACTCTATATTGTTCTAATATAGAGGTCTAACACTGTTATTGTTTAATCACTTCTGATCAATGGAATATTCGCTACTCAATTGATCATTAGTTGAATTTAGTCTTTGTATTTTATTTTCTTTAGAAGATGTTGACACCAACATTGCTCCGGTTATTATCAAAACGGTACCAATAAAAAGACGTATGGCATTAATTTCCTTCCATTCCGAGAATATAAATAGAGCAAGTAATACTGTAAAAAGACACGCGGTACCATTAAGAGGTGAGATTATCGACATTGGAGTATCATACTT
>CAYWUC010000267.1:0-2292 GCA_964461395.1 uncultured bacterium | reverse complement strand
CCTTTGTAATATCTATACATTCTTCCATTGTTGTGTCCCAAACGGGTACAAAAGGACAGACATCGAGCGCTCCAATTCTCGGATGGACTCCTTCGTGTTTTCTCATATCTATCAGTTCCGAAGTTTTTTTGAATATTCTATAAACCGCTTCTTTAATGCTTTCTGGATTTCCGGCTAAAGTGAGCACCGTCCTGTTTGTCGAATTTCCCGTGTATACATCCAGCAAATAAGCTCCGGGAGTACTTTTTGCTTCTTCCGTTATTATATGGATTTTTTTTAAATCTTTCCCTTCGGAAATATTAGGAATACATTCAATAATTTTCATTGTTTTAAGAATAAGAAATATGGATTTAAAGTCAAGAAGGGAAAACTAATTATCACACATAGACACAAACAAAACAACAAATTATATTAACTTTGTTACCCCCCAACCCCAAAAACAAAGAGTAACAACAAATAACACAAATATCACGAATGTTTTTTGATATATAAAATAAATACTATAATTCACAGCTTGACAGATTTATTTTGTTTTTATATCTTATGAAGAGAAGATAAAACTATTGAAAAACGATAGAGGAGAAGATGGAGATGATTTTATTTATTAGCGGAGCTTTATTATCATGGATTATAGCACATTTTTACTATAAATTGAGTAACAAAGATAAGAATAAATTTTTCAATAAATTTTCGGAAGAATTAAGAAATGTTTTCTTATCTGATAAAAGAGATACTCTATCAATTTATGACATCAATGATATCTTAAGACATAAAATTATTGATAAAACAATCGAGGGTCCATTTAAATACAAAGTATGCCCAAAATGCGGTTCTAAAAATCTCATTCGATCAAAAGATTATTTTGTTGATGTTGATATAGGGGACTACAATGAACCAACCTATTTTGGAATTCCTTATGATGTCATAGAGTGTAATGAATGTGGATGGAGAAAGACTGAAGAAGAAAATAAAGAGGCATTTGAGAATTAATAAAGAGGTAAGATATCTTATTTAAAATTAGGATGAATATCACTTGATGCTATTGTAATGTAATTTTATTTGTGCTATTCGTGTAATTTGTTGTTTCTTTTTTTTGTTAGTTCGTTGGATCGTGGGGTCGTTGGTTCGGAAATTTTAACCACCTAACGGCCTAACCACCTAACGACCTAACTATTTAGTGGCTTCTAACTTCTTCTTTTAATACCTTGACAAGGAAAGTTATCAAAATATAATAAAGACGTAAACCATCTATTAATTTGTATAAAAACCATAAAAAAAGGAAAATTGAGAAATGGATGAACTATACAAAACAGATCCTGAAATTTACGAAGCCATAATCGGAGAAGCCAACAGGGAACACGAAAGTCTTGAATTAATCGCTTCCGAGAATTTTGTGTCTAAAGCGGTACTTGAAGCTATGGGTTCGGTAATGACAAATAAGTACGCGGAAGGCTATCCGGGCAAGAGATACTACGGAGGATGTAAGTGGATGGATGTTGTGGAAAATCTTGCTATAGAAAGAGCCAAAAAGTTATTTGGAGCTGAGCATGTAAATGTTCAGGCTAATTCGGGAGTACCCGCCAATATGATTATATATTCGGCGCTGCTCGAACCTGGCGATTTATTTTTCGGGCTTTCCCTCTCTCATGGAGGACATCTTTCTCACGGATATAAGGTAAGCTTCACAGGTACTTTCTGGGAAACTTTTCAGTACACTGTAGACCCTGAAACAGAACAAATAAATTATGATGAACTTCTTAAACTCGCCAGAGAAAAAAAACCTAAGTTAATAATGACCGGAGCTTCCGCCTATCCGAGAACTCTGTACTGGGATAAATTTAAAGAAATTTGCGACGAAGTAGGAGCCTACCTGGTTGCCGATATTGCTCATATCGCGGGTCTTGTTGTCGCAGGAGAACACCCTTCTCCTATTCCCTACGCCGAGGCTGTATCGACAACTACACATAAAACACTCAGAGGTCCGAGAAGCGCGATTGTGCTCTGTAAAGAAAAATGGGCAAAAGCTATCGACAAAGCCGTTTTTCCAGGACTTCAAGGCGGACCGCATATGCATACGATTGCCGCAAAGGCTGTCGCATTTAAGGAAGCGCTTTCTCCCGATTTCAAAAAGTACCAGCATCAAATAATCTTGAACGCGAAAGCTTTTGAGGAAGAATTCAAAAGTTTGGGATGGAGGTTGGTCGCGGGAGGAACCGATACACATTTAATTCTTGTCGATGTTAAAAGTAAAGGTATTACGGGAAAACAGGCAGAGGAAGCTCTCGACAGGGC
>CAYWUC010000266.1:0-2164 GCA_964461395.1 uncultured bacterium | reverse complement strand
AAATCCGGCGGGTTTACACCCTTGGGGGTTCGAGTCCCTCACCCTCCGAGGGAGAGGTGGCCGAGTGGCCGAAGGCAACCGATTGCTAATCGGTTAAGGGGTCAAAAGCTCCTTCTAGGGTTCGAATCCCTACCTCTCCGTTAAATTGAGAAATACTATGTATAAATTCATTTTTTGCATACTTTTATTACTATGTTCCTTTAATTGCAAAGGGAGGTCCGAAATGGTAAGAAAACCAGTCTTCGCTGGGTCTTTCTATCTTGCAGATTCATCAAATCTATCGTCAACAATCGATCAGTACTTAAACAATGTCGATGTCAAATTAGAAGAAGAAATCTTAGGAGTTGTATCTCCTCACGCTGGTTATATATACAGCGGACAGACAGCTGCTTTTGTCTACGAAAACTTACGAAATAGTAATAAAAAACTTGTAATCCTTTTAGGCCCTTCTCACCGTTTCTATATTAAAGGCTTCTCGGTCTTTGGTGAGGGAAAGTGGGAAACGCCTCTGGGTGTAGTAAATGTAGATGAAAAATTCGCTTCTAAATTAATAACTCATAGTGACCTCATAAAAAATGAGCCGGAAGCCCATTCGCAGGAACATTCCCTCGAAGTACAACTGCCTTTCTTACAGAAAGTTCTTAAAGACTTCACAATAGTTCCTATCATTTTTAATACAGACAAACTTTCAGAACTTTCTGTACTTGCCAAAGCTCTATACAGTGAGTTAAACAACAGAGAAAATTGGGTTATTGTAATTTCATCGGACCTTTATCACGGGGAAAATTACAATAAAGCTAAAGAAGTCACGGATGCGGTGGACGGATATATAAGAAACCTCGATTATAAGGGACTGCTGGAATATGACAGGAAAATGCGCGGGGACGGAGTATGTGCCGCGTGCGGATGCTCTTCTATTGCCGTTTTGTTACAGGTTATGGAAAATCTGGGTACTATTAACGTAAAACTTCTAAATAGAACCACTTCTGGTGATGTTACCGGCGACAAAAATGGGTATATTGTGGGCTACGGCGCCTGGGTTTTCACTAAAAATACATCGAAAACAAATACGAATAAAAACTCCGAATCCGATATAGGCTTTAAGCTAACCTCCGAAGAAAAAGAAAAATTATTAACTATCGCCAGAGAAACGATAAATCAATATGTGAAAAACGGAAAAACTCCCGAATTCACCGTCGAAAGTGAAACGCTTAGGAAAAAATGCGGAGCTTTTGTAACATTAAAGAGGAAAGACGGAACCCTTCGCGGGTGTATCGGACTGATAATAGCAGAAGAACCTTTGTTTCTGACGATAAGGGATATGGCCATTGCCGCAGCCACACAGGATCCCAGATTTTCTCCCGTTATATCTTCTGAAATCGACGATTTAGAAATCGAAATATCTGTTCTCACTCCCATGCAAAAAGTTAATAATATAGACGAAATAAAAGTAGGGCGAGATGGTTTGATGATAAGAAAAGGATATATGAGCGGATTACTACTTCCTCAGGTTCCAATAGAACAGGGCTGGAATAAGGATACTTTTCTGGAGCATACTTGTTATAAAGCCGGACTTACTGCTAATGCGTGGAAGTCTGCGGACCTCTGGAAATTTCAGGCAATTGTATTCTCGGAGGAAAAAAAGTAGTACGCGGATAAACGCAGATTAACAGGATTTATTAACCACGAAACACACAAAATACACTAAATTGTTTATTTTGTTTTTAACACACCCCACACACCAAAACTTCTAGAAACAACAAATCACACGAATAGCACGAATATTTTTGTTTTTTTTACTAATTCACTAATTTACTGACTCTAAGACCCGGTATCTGGGACCTAATAATACTTATTTACTAATAACTATTCTTGAGATTTTTTTCCCTTTTTTCCCCAGCCTTTATAGACCAGAGAAATAGGTATTAAAACAGCATACCCGAGCACTAAAAGTATAGGAGCTAAAGTTAAAGATTCTCGCGCGAGAAATATATAACCAATTATTATAGCCAGTATTCCAGCGGCGAAAATAATCGAGTTTGCATTTTTCCAGTAAAATTTATTATTATTTTTGCCTTTCAAAAAACCTCCCCGCTTCTCATTTTATAAGCTTAAAATTTCCTCTATTTATAACATAAATGTGAACATTTTCATAAGAATCTCT
>CAYWUC010000265.1:0-1880 GCA_964461395.1 uncultured bacterium | reverse complement strand
GGTCAATATCAAAACCTTTACACTTATGATGATTTTGGGGATTTCAGGAAGAAGGATGAATCCGTTTCGAATAGTTACTGTTATACCGGGCAGGAGATGGATGAGGAGCCTTCGGGATTGTATAATTTAAGGGCGAGGTATTACGCGGCGGGGATGGGGAGGTTTACGCAGGAGGATCCGATCTGGCAGAATACGGTGAAGCGCGAATTGTTACCATTCTGGGAGTATGATTATATATATGGTTCCTGCAGTTTAACAGGTAGTTGCGGTTCATGCAATAAACCAATTGCTCCTCAGGATAATAATCCTTATGTTTATTGTAACAACAATCCTGTGAATACGATCGATCCAAGTGGATTGTTTTGGACGATACCCGGTACAAACTGGTGTGGTCCGAATTATAACGGAGGAATAAAAAAACCTCTGGAGGATATTGTCTCTGATAAGGACTTGAGGAAAGAACTAAAACCACCAAATAATCACTTAGATTTTTGCTGCATGAATCACGACTTTTGTTACATGATGTGCAGGGAAAATGGTGGAGCTGGGTGGGGTTATTGTCACCGTGTATGTGATATTCGATTTTTCGGATGTTTAGAGGGAAACTACCAACCTTTAAAGTTAAAATAAAGGCTTAGTTATACTTGAACTATTTATAAAAATAAAATATTGATGAGGTTTAAATGAGAAAATGAAACAAAAAAGAAAACAGATATTTACTTTTGTTATCTTGGCTATAACACTACTATGGTTGATGAAATTTTGGGGGTTAACACTATCTGGAATGTTCCAAAGGCCTACAAGTAGAGAAGTTACACTTTTCTATATTGCGAATTGGCCAAGTCTGATATTTGATTTATATCCCGTATCTGCAATTGATGGCAGATACAACATTGAATCCGGTTTTTTCAATCCATTGGTTATGACTGTTAATGCGATAGGATGGGGAATAATAGGTTTTATAGTTGGTTTTATAATTTTATTGAAGAAACCTGATATGACTATTACTCTTACTAAACTGAAGAGAAAAATCTTCTCAGATAATAGAGATATAAGAATAACTGTATCCCTATGGATTTACTCATTATTAGTCGTTACTCTATTGGGGTTTAATCAGTTAACATTCCAAATTATGCCTGCCATCTCAATGGTTCTTTTTGTTATACAGTTCTTTCTGTTGATGTCAACACTTTTATTCCCCATTATTGCTCCACTCTTAATTATGGAATCTACAATCCATTTAGTGCGGGATACAAAAAGAAAGGATTATTTAAATTTATCTCAGCGTATAGCTTTAAGGTGCGTGTTGACCTCGACCATATTTCTTACTGTTGCTTTTTTAATAATTTATTTTACACGGCCATGAGTCGAGAAACATCTAAGGGTAATCGAGGATAATAGTATATTTTATCAACAGGATTAGACCTTCTTTGAAAGGTGTCAATAAGAAATAATGTCTAAAAAATCAAAATTGATAATTACTACAGTGTTATTCTTCATAGGTTTACTCTGGATGTTGAAATTTTGGGATCTTTCAACAAGTGTATTTCTATCATATGGAGAAGATTATGTGAATGTAGGAGGCGACCTTTTCTATATAGCTAACTGGCCAAGTTTACTGTTAAAAATATACCCGGTTTCTAATGTAATTGATGGTGTGGTTGAATATAATGTCGAAGCCGGATTTTTTCACCCTCTGGTAATATTGGTTAATACTATCGGGTGGGGAGTAATAGGACTTATAGTCGGTTCTCTGCTTTTGATAATAAAACCTGAAGGAATGTTGCTTTCTTTCTCGGATTTAAAAGAAGAACTTTTTTTAAGAGATAAAGTAATTAAAATTGATGTATGGGTATGGCTTTTCGTTTTCTTTAGCTTTA
>CAYWUC010000264.1:0-4478 GCA_964461395.1 uncultured bacterium | reverse complement strand
GAGTATGGCTATGACGGACCGGGTTATGGAACAGGAAATAATATCTTTTCGATAGCACTCTACGGTCGCTGGGTAGGTTTCTTAAGGGGCGATAATCCGACTCAAGTATACGAGTATGCGGATAGTTATGTAAACTGGTTTGCCGAGAATTATCCTGAAACAGAATATTTCTTATACCTTATCGATGAGCCGAGTGAGGAGGATGTGCTCGCGGAGATGGAAGATTGGTGCTCTTTGATTAAAAGCAATCCTGGTGTTGGCAGCAATATACCGATATTCGTTACAATAAATTTATTAAAAGTAGATGAGTATTATTCGGATTTAATAGATATTTCCGGTACTACTTTTGGTTTTGGTGTGACGAGAATTTGGGATGAAGTGGTTGGAAAGATGCTGGCTACGCCGGGTAAAAAAATCTATTTTTACAATGGGCACAGACCTGCCGGGGGATCGTTTTCCACAGAAGATGATGGTGTCGCTTTGCGTGTATTGCCCTGGGCCCAGTATAAAAAAGGAATTAGTCGATGGTTTTTCTGGCAATCGACATATTACGATAATTACCAGGGAGGTATGGGCGAGACCAATGTGTTTCAAAATGCTCAAACATTTGGAAATTACAGCGAAGATGATCCGGTATATGGGGAGCGAGGTTGGGGTTATAGTAATGGGGATGGTGTTATGATTTATCCGGGAACCGATCAACTGTTTCCTTCAGAAAGTTATGACCTTCCGGGTCCTATTGCAAGTTTGCGTATGAAACACTGGCGCAGAGGGATTCAGGATGTGGATTATCTTGCTATGGCTGAGAGTGTTGATCCTGAAGCAACCTATTCTATAATCGATTCGATTATTCCTAAAGTGTTCTGGGAATATGGTTGCGCTGAGGAGTGGGATCCTACGTGGCTGCGAACCGATATTAGCTGGTCTACGGATCCCGATATTTGGGAAGCCGCGCGTAAGGCTTTGGCCGAAATCATCGATGCCTATTCCGGTGATTTTGATATACTTGACAATTTTACAATTGAGCAGAATTATCCGAATCCCTTTAATTCTATCACACATATTAGATTTCATATCCCTCTTTCTGGGAATGTTAACCTGAGCGTATATAATAATCTTGGACAGAAAGTAGAAACAATTTTAGACGGATATTTCGATGGCAGATATTATGAATTTGACTTTAACGGAAGTTCACTCCCCAATGGGATATATTTCTTTCGTCTTGAATTCGCTGGTGTTTCTCGTAATATGAAAAGTGTATTAATAAAATAGTTTTTAGGAGAGGAAACAATGAGAATATGGGAATTTTTAATAACAAAGTCGATCTTAGGAAATACTATCTGGCAATATATGATTTTATTTATTACAGTTATTGCTTTTCTGACTTTAGGTTGGATTGCTCGGTTTTTACTGAGTAAAAGTGCTGGAAGAATTGATAGGAAGGGAAGGAAACTGATTAGTATTACAATTAAGGGCATAGTTCGATCCATTTTGTTTTTTTGTTTTATTATAGGTTTAAAGATTGGCATAATTTCTTTGTCAATAAGTGAATCAATTGCAGGTGCATTGCATACTGCCATAGCCGTTTTATTTGTAATTGCAATTGGGCGTTTGGGCTATGCTATGGTCGATGTTCTGGATAGCCGAATGCGTGATCTTGCGTCTGACCAGGAAAGTTCCGTTAGTGATATGCTGGCTTTTTTGGTAAGCAGAATGCTGAAAATCACGATTATTATCCTTATACTTTTACAGATGGCGACTATCCTTGTTGACAAGCCATTGACCTCTATAATTGCGGGTCTTGGGATTGGCGGATTGGCTTTTGCTCTGGCAGCTCAGGATACATTGAAGAATTTTTTTGGGTCTCTTGCCCTTTTTACTGATAAGCCATTTCAAATAGGGGAGAGAGTTGTTGTTGACGGTGAAGATGGAAATATTGAGGATGTGGGTTTACGTTCTACTCGTATACGGACGTTGGATGGTCATCTGGTTACGGTTCCAAATGGCGAATTGGCGAGGATGACTGTTCGCAACATTGGAAAGAGACCTTATATAAGAAGACTTTTTAATATAACTATTACTTACGACACACCACCCAAGAAAGTCGAGAGAGCGCTGGAAATAATCAAGGGCATACTAAAAGACCATGAGGGTATGAATAACGATTTTCCCCCGAGAGTTTTCTTTAATGAATTTAACAGCTCTTCACTTAATATTATTGTTATATATTGGTACCACCCGCCAGATTATTGGGATTTTATGAGATTCAGCGAGAAAGTTAATCTTGAGATTCTAAGCCGGTTTAATTCTGAAGGTATCGATTTTGCGTTTCCGACACAAACTTTGCATCTTTTAGGAGAGGAGAAACACCCCCTTAACATCGGTATATCTGGAGATTCTTCACAAAGTAAAAGCTAACGGTTATATTAACTACATCTTCTTTCCTGTATTTTTACCTTGACATTATACGAAAAAGTTCATACAATATAAAAAACAGGAGGTTTTCATGAAAAGATTTTTACTTGTTGTAGCTGTATTGGTTTCACTCTCATCTTTCGCGAAATCTATGGAAGGAAATTTGGGTATGGGTATAGGATGGAGTAATGGTGCTTCTTTACTCAATCCTAATACATATGTAACGAAGATAGGTATGGGTTCTAATTGGGTTCTTGAACCTGAATTATATTTAAGTGCGGAAAAAACAGGTTTATATGGTGGTGCTTATACGGAGTATGGGGTTTCTGTATTGATTGATTATATTATGAAAGGGCATGAAAAGACTAATGTTTATTTTAAAGGCGGTTTAGGGTTAGACGTGGATAATCCTCCTACTACGAGGGCTAATACAATTTTTGGTCTTTCTTTTGGGTTTGGGATAGAGCATTTTATCAGTGATTATTTTTCTATCGATTTAAGCGCCTTATCTTCGTATGCTGTTACTTCTTTTGGCGAGGAACTTCCTGAGGATGCAACTGGTCCGTATGATTTTTATTTGGGTAATGGAAATATAAGAATTAGCGTGCTCTGGTATTATTGATTATTTGGTTCTCTTTTCACTTATCATTAAAATAGAGTAGAGAGTTCCGTAAAAGAGGAAATAGAAGGCCCCTTCAATAATTATTGTTTTTGATGTTATATTAAGTGGTTTAAAAACGAGAAATCCGGTAAGAATAGGAAATACTCCTAATAGACATGTAATTAATGAACGATAAGCGGCTATTCTTTCAGCGGTTTTATTATTTCTATCTATATAATAAGCGCAAAGAAAATCGGTAGCTGTTAATACCGGAGTAAATAAAAAAAGTGTAAAGAAAGACAGTAAATTTAAGGAACGAGGAAAGCCATCACATAAAAAACACATAATGATAGCGTATGGAACGATATGAGGTAGTTTTATACTTGTTCCAAAAAAAATGAAAATTGATGTATATAAAGTTAGTGTTCCGCTAATCCAGAGAAGAATCTTTATGCTTTTTTTCATTAAGCCTCCTTTAAACCTCAACAATTAAAAGGTGCTTTGGCGTTGTAAAAAAGTTCACGGCAATTAAAAAAAAGAATGCTTTTTCTCATTTTTCACCATCTTTAACATTTGTTTAAAATGAGTGGTCTTTAGTGAGCATTTTTCCTATTCTTTTCCAACGTACTTTTTTGAAAAAAGCCATTATAGAGACTTCAGGTTTCCATGACCAGTAAATTAGTAAAGGTGTTCCGGATATGTTGTCGATTGGTACCGGCCCCCAGAATCTTGAATCGTCGGATTCGTCTCTGTTATCACCCATTGCGAATACATGACCTTCCGGTACTATTATTGGTCCGAAATTATCTCTCATGTGAGGATATTTATGTAACTTTCCGTTCCGCCATAAATGTTGTAGTTGCTCCTTTCCTAAATTTAGAGGAGGATATTCTCTCGAATCTCTGTGTGAAGTATAATCCACGTTAATATTTTCTCCGTTTATAAAAACTTCTTTATGTTTAATATAAATAGTATCTCCGGCTATACCCATACATCTTTTTACAAAATTTGTATCTTTGAATAAACCTTTCTCTCCCAGGGGATAGCGGAATACGATTATTTCGCCTCTTTTAGGTTCTTTTATTCTGAGTAAATATTTGTCGGTAAAAGGTAATTTTATTCCGTATTTAAGCCTATTTACGATTAAAAAATCACCTATTGAAATCGTATCTTTCATGGAACCGGTTGGCACATGGAATGTTTGAACTATGAAACCCCGTAGGAAAAGTATTATGCCTATAGCTATTAACCAGGACCTTACCTCTTTCCAGATTTTTTGTTTATCTATCATGTCAACCACTTTCCATGGCACTTTTTAAACTTTTTTTCACTTCCACAGGGACATTTATCATTTCTTCCGATATCCTTTATTTTTTTTCCTTCTTTTTTCAATTTGGTAACCTCCTCATTGAATTTTCTATCAAGTTTAGCGTTACCTACGGTAGGTATCTTTTCTGTAGGT
>CAYWUC010000263.1:0-15488 GCA_964461395.1 uncultured bacterium | reverse complement strand
TATCGCTTTAAAAAACGCGGATTTGATTACGGAAACATTTGGCACCGGCAAAAAACTACAGGTGCCCGGTCATCAGATTATAGAAACCGGTCTTGTTAAATTATACCAGGTAACAAAAAATAAGAAATATCTCGATATGGCAAAATTCTTTTTAGACGAGAGGGGTAATGGTAAGGAACGTGAACTTTACGGTTCGTACAGTCAGGACCATAAGCTGGTAACAGAGCAGGATGAAGCGGTCGGACACGCGGTACGTGCTGTTTATATGTACGCCGGAATGACAGATATTGCCGCGATAATGAAAGATTCTTCCTATATGAAGGCGGTCGACAAAATCTGGGAAAATGTGGTTTCTAAGAAAATATATATAACAGGAGGAATAGGCGCCCGACATGACATGGAATCATTCGGAGAGGCTTACGAATTACCTAATCTGACTTCTTATAATGAGACCTGCGCGGCTATCGGCAATATTTACTGGAATCACAGAATGTTTTTACTGCACGGTGAAGCAAAATATATCGATGTTTTGGAACGTACTCTTTATAACGGAATGATCTCCGGGGTATCATTAGAAGGGAATTCCTTTTTTTATCCGAACTGTCTTGAATCCAACGGGGAATATAAATTCAACCAAGGTTCTTTAACCAGGAAGGCGTGGTTTGACTGTTCCTGCTGTCCGACAAACGCTATCCGTTTTATCCCCTCGGTTCCAAATTATATATATGCCCACAGGGGCGATTCATTATACTTAAATCTCTTTGTTGCAAGCAAAGCTAATGTAGAAATGGAAAATATTAAATTAAAGGTATCAGAGGAAACAAAATACCCATGGGACGGGAAGGTTAAAATCATAGTCGATCCTGAAAAGGAAAAAATGTTTACCATTAACATCCGTATCCCGGGATGGGCTTTAGAAAAAGTAATGCCGGGAGAGCTATATAAATATTTAGAAAAAAACAAAGAAACCGTAACTTTAAAAGTAAACGAAGAGCCTGTGGACATCGATATGAATAAAGGTTATGCCGCCGTTACCCGCGTATGGTCGAAAGGGGATATAATCGAACTAAATCTACCCATGCCCGTTCGCAAGGTTCTGGCAAACGAGAAAATTAAAGACGACAGGAATAAAGTCGCGCTCGTCCGCGGTCCTATTGTTTACTGCGGTGAATGGATCGATAATGATATGAATGTACTGCAACTTGAGGTGCCTGATAATACAGCATTTAAGTGCGTATACCGGCAGGATTTACTGAATGGTTTGGTCGTGATTAAAGGCGATGTGCTAAACAAAAGAGGAGAGAAAAAGGAATTGACTGCTATACCATACTACGCATGGTCGCATCGCGGTCCTGGTAAGATGGCAGTCTGGTTGTCGAGGGAATAGGACGCTTTGCGTCAGTCTATCAGTAAGTTAGTAAATTAGTATTTTTGGGGTTTAGTTTTGACATCGGACTTAGGACTTTGGACATTGGACTAATTCTACTCTTCGTAGCTCCATGCAAGACTTGACTAAACACATGATCGACTTACCTTTTACACAATGAGGGCTTTATGAGAATAAAAACAATAATCCGTAATCCTAATTTTTCTTTTCTTTTTTTCTTTCTGTTTTTATTTTTTTATTATCTTTTAGTTTTTGATTCATCCTTATATTATCATTATTACCAGCCCATATTTCTCTTCGACACAACTTACTTGAAGGAATTTCTCCTGTACCCCGGAGGACCAGCAGAGTTGATTGCTCCATTCTTTCTGCAGTTTTTCTATTTTAATTTGCTTGGGTCTTTAATAATCGCGGCTCTTTCCATATCGGTTTTTATTACTTTCTACAAGCTTATTAAAAAAATCGGCGATTTTAAATACTCCTTAATTCTTTCTTTTCTGCCCGTTATTTTCTTGCTAATTATACAAAACAATTATAATTTTCCTTTATTAGTAAGTATCAAATATTTGTTCGTTCTCATTTTATTTCTCGCCTATATAAAGATTCCCAATCGATATAAGGCTCTTATCATTCTTCTTTCCTTTGTAATTTATTATGTTCTGGGCGGATGGGCATACTTATTTTATATCGTACTTTGTGTATTGCACGAGGTTCTTTACCGGGAAAATAGGGGAAAATATATTTTCGCGGGACTCAACATATTAGCATATCTTATATATCCATATGTCGCGGCACGTTATTTCTTTATAATCACTCTTAAAGAAACTTATCTTTACATTGCGCCTTTAGAATTCTATACCTGGCCTTTTAACTTTAACCTGAATTTATATTGTTATTTGTTTTTCATTTCCCTGCCAATTTTACAAATAGCCCTTTCCGTTTATTTAAAATATATCAAAGTCAAGGTTAAAAAGAAAATTAAATTACCGGCAAAGTTACATCATATACCAGCACAATCGATTTTTATTATACTTACCGCGGTTTTAATACTAACATTTTCTTTTGACAAGCGGGAAAAAAAGAAGATTATGATCGATTATCTCGCGGAACAGGGCAGGTGGAATGAGCTTTTGAATATTTCCCGGGGAATGGAGGAATATAATGTTCTGATAATTTTTAATGTAAATAGAGCATTATATCATACAGGACAATTGCTTGATAATCTATTCAATTATCCTCAAATGATCGGGGCTGATGTTTTATTTCTTGAAAACCAACCCACGCCAGGCGCGATTCAGGTGAGCGATTTACATTTTGACTTAGGGCATATCAAGGCGGCACAAGTCATGGCTTATGAGGGGCAAACAAGATTCGGATACAATCCAAGAATGCTAAAAAGAATTGTGGTGACCAATATTATCATCGAGAAATATGTTGTCGCGAAAAAATTTTTAGATCTCTTTAACAAAAGTATTTTGCATAAAAAATGGGTTAAGCATTACCAGAACTATCTTTCTAATGAGTCATTAATAGAATCTGATAGTTTAATTCAGTTAAAACGTAAACTCATGCCGAAATCCGATTTTTTTATTGCCGTCAACAAATATTCATATATTGATTTAATTAGACTATTGAAAGAAAATGAAAACAATAAAATGGCTTTTGAATATTTAATGGCATATTATTTACTCGCATATAGATTAGATGCTTTGCTGGAAAATCTCGATAATTTTAAAAGTTTAGGCTATAGAAAATATCCACGCCATATAGAAGAAGCGCTATTAATAATTGGTTTCACTGACCCATCAAGAAATGTTAAAATTGACTATAGTATTGATCAGCAAACAATTAAACAATTCAAACAGTTCAATAGTATTCTTTCTAAATTCGAAAATAAAGTACAAGCAGAAAAAGCTCTGAGAAAAGAATTCTATAACACATATTGGTATTACGTACATTATATTTGTCCGGAGATAAAAAACCGTGAATAGGAAAGACAAAAATCGATGAAGGCATATTACAGATCCATAACTAACGTCTTTTTTGGATTTATTTTAATCCTCTTATGCTTACAAAATTGCGCAGATCCAATTCCCGCGGACTATACGGAAACTGGTAGACTGCCCAATATCGACCCTGATTATACGGGCATCGTTGTCCCTGTGAACATTGCCCCTCTTAATTTTAAGATTAATGAGGAAGGCTCGGTTTTTTATATAGATATTTATACTGATTCTAAAGACGGCAACCATATTAGAATCAAGGCGAGAAGAAACATTGTGATGATACCCATAAAAAAATGGAAAGCTCTTTTATCTCGAAATCCGGGCAAAGAACTGTATATCGATATATATCTAAAAGGTAAGAATACCAGGTGGAATAAGTTTCATACAATAGAGAATAAAATCGCGAAAGAGAAAATTGACAGTCATGTTGCTTACCGATTGATAAATCTGGGCTATGCTTTGTGGCGGGAAATGGGTATTTATCAACGTAATCTCGAAAATTTTGATGAATCCGCTATTTTCACAAATAGAGCTACCAAACAGAACTGCATGAATTGTCATTCTTTTTGTAATAATAATCCGGAAACTATGATGTTTCACATGAGAGCCATTTATGGCGGTACTATAGTAGTTAAAGACGCGGTTGTAAATAAAGTTAATACCGCGACAGAATATACGATGTCTGCCGGTGTTTATCCTGCCTGGCATCCTGGTGGGAATCATATCGCCTTTTCAGTTAATAAAACAGTTCAATCTTTTCATGCCGGGAAAAATAGGAATATTTATGTATGGGATATAGCTTCTGATCTGGTTGTTTACGACATACAAACAAACACAATAACAACATCTCCGAAAGTTGCGACAAAGCGAACGGAGAATCTGCCTAATTGGAGTCCTGATGGTAAGTATTTGTATTTCTGCAGCGGGCCCAAGCGGGAAAGTAAGGACGGATATAATATATCGAAATATGATCTTATGCGTATCTCCTATGATGTTGAAACAAATCATTGGGGTGACGTAGAACCAATTCTTACAGCTAGGGAAACCGGAAAAAGTATTTCTTTCCCAAAAATTTCTCCTGATGGAAAACATCTATTATTCTGTATGAGTGATTACGGGTATTTTTCCATATATTTACTGTCAAGTGACCTTTATATGTTGGATATCGAAGGCAGGCAGTACCGAAAACTTAATATCAATAGCGAGTATAGCGAAAGTTATCATAGCTGGTCGAGCAACAGCCGGTGGTTTGTGTTTGCCAGTAAAAGAAAAGATGGGCTGTGTTCCAGATTATATTTTAGTTATGTCGATACACTGGGAAATGTTTATAAGCCGTTTGTAATGCCACAGAAAAACCCCACGTTTTATGATACTTATATAAAGAATTATAACGTACCGGAATTGATTAAGGGACCGGTAAAAGTTAATCACTGGAATCTTATGCGAGGTGCCCATAAAACACCTATCCAATCAAAATTTGATTCAACAGTTAATATCGATGCTCTATCAGGCGCTACAAAAGCAGTAAAAAAAGAATCAAAATAAAATAAACAAATTTTACATTTTTTACATGTTATGAAAACAAGTTCTTAGTTTTTGGCTTTTAACTGTTAGCTTAAAAAACAATATAAAATTTTCGTGTAAATTTACACGGGACTTGACTTCCCGCGAATCTTATTTAATATTAACAGACTATGGGTATAGAGACCATGATTATACCCGATGTAAAGAGGGTATTTATGTAATTCATCTCAACATCACAAAGCTTATTCGTGTTTTAAGTATCAAAATCAGTAAATTATCGGAAAGCAATGGAGAGTAAAATGAAGAAAATATTAATTGTGGATGATAGTGTGGTTATATTAAAGGTAATCGGCAGTTTCTTGGCTGAAAAGGGGTTTTCCGTTTATATGTGCGACTCTATGGAAAAAGCTTTAAATTTATCCGATAAGAAAAAATTCGATCTGGTAATTTCGGATTCCAATCTAAGAGGAGGTTCGGGAATAGAGCTTATAAACAAAATAAGAGCGGAGCAGCCAAAAATAAAAGTTGTTCTTATGTCCGGGAATTTTGATTTCGACAATGGAATATTAAAGACGCAAAAGATTGACGCTTTCCTCCAAAAACCTTTCGACCTAAAGGAGTTGGAAGTTTTGATTGAAAAAATTCTTAAATAAATACGTGAACGCTTCGCGTCAGTGAATTAGTTAATTGGGTAATTGGTGAATTAGTGAAAAACAAAAGCTGACCGCTGACAGCCGACAGCATGATTTAGGTACTAGTATTCATTTTTGACTTTGGACGCTGGACTTTGGACGGTTTAATTTCTTCTTGCTCCGACATCAATATACTACTACTTTTTTGCTGATATCTTTTTTACTATTTCTTAAATAGTATATCCCGCTTGCCGGGGCGAGCCAGTAGATTTTATTGGTTGCAATCCTTTTAATCAGACGACCGGAGATATTGTAAATATTAAATTCGGTTATATCCGGACTTGTTTCGATTTGGAATAATCTTGCGCCTACCTGTTTAATTGAAATATAAGGAATGTTTACATTCTGATTCTTTTTTTCGTTAATTCCGGAGGGGATGGATAGGCTTATCTGTTTCCATGCTTCAACACTGTCGCCGGCATCATCTTTTAGAACAAGTTTTAGTTCATAATCTCCTTCTGTAAGTCCATTTGTATTCCAATAATTCAGAGTATCTCTCCTTACCTCCTCATACTTTGTATCAGGGAAAGGGGTCAAGGTCGAATCTCCCACTTTACGAAAAGAAAGAGTGTAATGGTCAAAATCTAATGGTTGATGCGGTCCTTTATCGATCCATGCCGAACCTACAATCCCAATCGAGTCTTCGGTATAACCACTCGAAGGTGCGGTTATCGATGCTACAAAGACAATTGAAGTATCGGAAGGAATTGGGTCCTCGGGAAACGTGGTATTGACAATCACCATGATTGAGGCGCCAGTTGCCCATATTCGACCCACTGGCATCGCGCAGTTCGCAAGCAAGCAAATTCCTCTGTCCTTTGAGATAACATCGGCAAATATGCTCGAGGAGAAAACAGCTACAAATGAACGATGCGCGGCTTCGATATGACCTCCGGTGCCGTCACAGAACGCGTTTTGAATTGTTGTATAGCTGTCTGTAAATCCGCATAACTCGCCGAATATCGAGCTTGAAAGGGTAATGTTAGTCGAATCGTCCGGATAAAGATTCCAGGTTTGTATGGAAGTGTTTATAAGACGATAAGTTCGGTCGCTGACAGGCAGCACCCAATCGGAATAATCCAGACCATTTACCAATCCTGAAACAGAAAATGTGTCGGTTCCCTCGAACATAAGACCGGTTACTCTTAAATCGGAATCCCTGATAGTTACGTCGGAACCCCTTAGAGGTATGGTTGCCCACATACAATCGGTACTGCTGTCAATCTCAACATGGTACCCGACACCGCTGACATTTGCAAGTGTAGAGTCCAGGTAAAAACCGTAGAGGGTATCATCTTCCGGAAAATCAAAATCTACTACTGAAGAGTCCGGAAAAAAATACCAGGTAAGCAGATAGTCAACGTGCTTGAACTCGGCATAACAATTATCGAAAAAAAGCCACTCGCCGGAGTAACCTTTAATCTCTCTTAAGGTTGCGGTCGCGGTATGTTGAACTCCGGCAGTTATCCAATCTTGATTTGTGACATTTTGCATGTTGATTTCACCCTTGCCGGAAACACTGACAGATAATTGATAACCACTGAAGGAAGTCTCGGAGTTTGTTATTGAACAGTAAGCAGAATCGGCAACTAAAAGAATACGATGGTATATGTAATGCTGAATAATATTGACATCGCTTGAATCAAAAGTCGCCTCCCCCTGGTTGATGATATAGATATTGCCATCAAGATTGAAATCGGCATTTTTGACTTTAAGAACGCCATCATTGATTATTACAATATTGCCCTGATTATAAAAATAGCCTGAAACGCTTAATGTTTCAGCCGGGGTATCACCGATTATTAGTTCTGCGCGCAGCTTTGGAGTATGTTCCGCTAACCGCATTGGCCCGGCAGGGGTTATATCGTAAACTGCTCTTTGCTGACCCTGAGCAATTTGTGAAGAGTAATTATGTCTAAAAAAATCCATAGCCTCATCGATCCTGGACCCCTCAGCAAATATAATACTTATTATCAATATTAGCCACATAAGATTTTCTTCTATTTAATATATTAACATGGTTGTTTCTGTCAACCAATTAGAGGATAGAGGGGTCTTGCTTTTCGAATCTTCGACTTTGGACTTTGGACATTGGACTAATTTGTTGGTCCGTTGGTCGGATGATTAAATCTATTGACATCAATCTATTCGGGGTTTATATTTATTATAAACAAAGGAGACAAAGGAATGAAAAAAATATTTAAAACCCTTATTTTTTTATTACTAGTCTTTTTTTCTGCTAACTTAAAAGCCCAGGACACTTTTGACAAAAATAAGCTGGATGATTATTTAAATCAATTAGAAAAGAATAACAAAGCTATGTGCGGAGTTACTATCACAAAAGACGGTAAGTTAGTTTACGAAAATTATATAGGGTTTGCATCGGTGGAAGATCAAATCAAAA
The DNA here is from genome assembly GCA_964461395.1 of uncultured bacterium. Taxonomy (GTDB): domain Bacteria; phylum Hydrothermota; class UBA3072; order UBA3072; family UBA3072; genus JAFGHJ01. The sequence continues at coordinate 7,475 of CAYWUC010000263.1, read as the reverse complement.
ACAGTGGATCAACCAAATTTAGAATAGGTTCTATTACCAAAGTTTTTACTGCCACAATGATATTTCAGTTAATAGAAGAAGGAAAATTGTCGTTGGAAACAAAATTGTCCGAATTTTATCCCGAAATTCAAAATTCAAAGAAAATAACTATTTCAGATATGTTAAGCCATAGGAGCGGCATACATAATTTTACAAATGACGAAGACTATCAACAATATATGACATCCAAAAAGACAAAACAAGAAATGGTAGAATTGATCTCTAAATTAAAACCAGATTTCAAACCCGGCAGCCAAACCGCATATTCCAATTCTAATTACGTTTTGCTTGGTTATATAATAGAAAAAATAACAAATTCAATATATGCAAAGGAACTGAAAAAAAGAATTACGGGTAAAATAGGGCTTACAAATACTTACTATGGAGGCAAGATTGATACTGAAGCGAACGAAGCGGCATCATATAAGTTTCAAGCTGGGAAATGGGTTTTGCAATCTGAAACGGATATGAGTATTCCGCACGGAGCGGGAGCGATTGTTTCGACTACTGAAGATTTAACCGTCTTTATTACCGCGCTTTTTAATGGTAAATTATTGTCTGAAAATTCACTAGAACAAATGAAAGATATAAAAGGTGGTTTAGGGAAAGGGCTCGCCCAATTCACCTTTAAAGATAAAACTGCCTACGGATATAATGGCGCAATCGATGGTTTCGTTTCAAGCTTGGGTTATTTTCCGGATGAAAACATTGCTGCATCATTAATAGCTAACGGGGTGGATTATAACCTCAATGATATTGCGATTGGTCTTTTAAGTATTTATTTCAACGTCCCATTCGATATACCGGATTTCACAGCCAAAGAAATCAACTTTAACGCGGAAGAACTCAAGAACTACGAAGGTCTATTTTCATCAAAGAAAATACCTCTTAAAATTACATTGAGCGTCGAAGGCAAACAGCTCTACGGTCAGGCTACAGGACAGCAGTCTTTTCCGTTAACTCCTTTCAGTAAAACGGAATTCAGATTTGAAATTGCAGGAATTGTAATAGAATTCGCAAAAGACAATGAAGGAAAAGTTGACTATAAATCATTTACATTGAAACAAGGCGGGCAGGAATTTCCTTTCAAAAAAGAATAATTTCTAATTTTATTGCTCTTTCTCCGCTACAAGATAATCCCGTACCCTAATATACTCTTCTTTTGGAGAAATACCATTGTTAACGAGGCCGGCATTACCCCTCCATTCCGCTTCCCGATTGGCCGGGTCGGCCTCGCCGTACGTGATTTCCTGAAACCAGTAAAAGTTAGTCGTTGGAAACCTATGCGGACAAATTTTGACCCAACAGTCGATATAGCCGCTCTTTCGGGAGAAACAAAAGTAGCAAACAAATAATCGTACAGATGGATTGTCTTATCTGTTATGGCGTATCGAAAGGGTAAACATGTCTGAAAACAATTACTTCTTAGTCACAAAGGCAGCGTCTAGTTCAAATAAAAGCTCGTCCCAGCATACATCTGCTACCAAATACACTGCGGGAATATTAGAGAGTCCCAGGGATTCTGCAGTTTCTTGATACATAGGAAAATCACTTTTCCGTTTAAGAAATACGGTGGCTTCGCAAAGATCTAAAAAAGAAGCTCCTTCCGGTTGAACGAGAGAATCCACCACTTCTACAGTATGTTTCACTTGAGCAGAAAGGTCTCCAATGTATACAGTCTCCCCTTTTTCATTAATCGAAGCAGTTCCTGAAACAAAAATCCATTTCGCCTCGGGTTCCACGACAAGCATGGCTCGTGAGAACGCAGAACCATATCGATAGGGCGAACGTTGACGAATTCCATAAAGGGGCTTGATTTGTATTCCGCTATTTTGTGTTTGAGCAACTGCCAACAGATCCATAATTGTGGCAGCGCCTTCAGGGTTTTTCCCTCCAATACCTGTACTGGAAGGCAAAAAAATCTCTTCCGCATGCGCGCGATCTCCGCTACCGAGTAATCCAAAATCGGTGTAGCACGTATTTCTCGCCGTATTGAATTCATTATACCAATCAAGGATATCCTCCACATAGATCCACGTTCGGGCTACATCCCGGAATGAAGCGCCTTCAGATTTCAAAAGAGCTTCTGCTTTACGAAACATCGTTTTCGTCTGTTTACGGCGATTTCCTCCGCCCGATGAATCCTCTCCGTGGAGGCTTTGGAATTGTAAAAACATGGCACCGCTTCGATTCCACATTCGCCCTCGAGGAATATTTCCTTCCCGGATGATTTTTACCTTTTCGGACGGTAAAGAGGGACGGAAACTTCGCAGTTGAATCCCCGCGAGTGGATTGCCGTAACAGGATTCCCCCTCTATATAGGTCACCAACCCCGTATCTTCTTGGAATCTATTCCGCACCTTTCGATTTCGGGCTTTGATTATATTCTGAGAAATCTCAATATTTCCAAATATCCGTTCATGAACAATCTGCGCTCCCGCGTCGGTAAGGACTTCAGCTACTCGATCGTAAATCTTTTCTGCTATATGAATAGGATCCGCATGGGGATCGGTCACCAATGCGGTGATACAAAGATAGGTGTCTTGAATATCGGTAAGGAAAATTTTATACTCCGGCTGTACGTCGGTCCTTTGTGTAATACTCATTTTTTATCCGTACCGCGATTTTGGGTTCAATATCGGATTCGCTGCTTTTTTATGAAGAAGCATATAAAAAATCACTATATTATGATTCCAAATTGCATTACTATAATAGCCTTTTGTTAAACGGAAATCCATTCTATACATAATAAAAAACATATAACGTATCCTTGAAATGTCAAGAGATGTATTTGGAAGTACGGAGTGCCGAGTACTGCTTTTATTGAGTTCGTTGAGTCTTTTGGGTTTGTTGAGTTAGAAATAAAAAAAAATTGAGGTTTTTGTGTTCTTTGTGGTTCATTTTATACTCCTTGACAGGATTGTATAGTTTGGTACATTTTATAATTCGAGAAAACAATAGGGAGGTTTTAAATGAATCAAGTAATCGATACAATAATGAAAAGAAGATCTGTTCGTTTTTACAAGGATAAAAAAATTCCAAGAGACCACTTGGAAACCATAATTCAGGCGGGCAATTACGCGCCTACAGGCGCCGGCACACAAATGTGGCGATTCGGTGTTGTCGAAGATGACGATTTCAGGAAAAAATTGGCAGAACTCGCGCTTCCGCGTTATGAGAAATGGATGGAAAACGCTCCGGAAATGTTTAAGGCAATTCGAGATAAAATCGATTCGGAAGTCGAAGACCCGGTTTACTATTCCGCTCCCGCGATTATTTTTGTCATAGGAAGCGGCATGACCGCCGATTTAGATTGTCCGATGGTTTGTGAAAACATGATGCTGGCTGCCAAGTCTCTGGGAATTGGCAGTTGCTGGGTGTATTTCGGTCAGCTCGTTCTGGACGACCCTTCGGTTAGAGACAAACTGGATATGAGGGAAGGAGAGAAAGTTTACGGCCCAATTCTTCTTGGTTATCCGCAGGAAAACCTGCCGGAACGCTCGCCGAAGAAAGAGCCACTGGTTAAATGGATATGATTGATCCTTCGGATCAGTTAAATAGTTAAATAGAAAAATGGTTAAATCGGGAAAAAATGAACATATGAGTGGAATGATTGCTTATTGTGGATTAGATTGCCGGACGTGTCCTATATATCTGGTAACAAGAGAAAAAAATAAGGAAAAACAGGAAGCAAAAAGAAAAGAAATCTTGCAATTGATTAAAGAACATTACGGGCTGGAATACCGATTGGAAGACATTACTGACTGTGATGGTTGTATGATAGAAACAGGTAAATTGTTTTCAGCTTGTAAGGAGTGTCCTATTAGGAATTGCGCTATTGAGAAGAAAATCGTGAGCTGCGCTTATTGTGATGAGTATATTTGCGAAACTCTGGAAGAATTTTTCGCAAAAGAACCAGCTGCTAAGATACATTTGGATAAAATCAGGAGTCTCTCGGATTAATCAAACAGGAAAAATGAGGGGAGAATGAAAAAAATAGGTATTGTTGGCGGATTGGGTCCGGAATCTACAGTTGACTATTACAAAAAGATAATCTTGGCGTTTAATAAGAAGTATAGAGAATTAGCTTATCCCGAGATTATTATATATAGCGCTAACGTGAAGGAGCTACTGGAGTTCGTAAATTCAGAAGAATGGTCAAAACTCTCCGAATGGTTGCTGGAAAAGATAGAAATTGTTTCCGCCGCTGGAGCCCAGTTTGCCGCAATTGCTTCTAATACGCCTCATATTGTTTTCGAAGAAGTTAATAAAAAATCTCCTATCTCTCTTTTGAGCATTGTCGAAGAAACATGCAATGTCGCAGAGAAACTTAACTTAAAAAGAATAGGTTTGATGGGGACAAAATTAACGATGGAAGCCGATTTTTATAAAAAACCATTCCTGGATAAAGGAATGGAAGTGATTATTCCTTCTGAACTTGAGAGAGATTTAATACAAAAAAGATTGTTTACGGAAATCGAACTGGGAATTTTTAAAGATTCTACAAGAGATGAGTTATTTAATATCGTTAAAAGAATGATTGACGATGATAAAATCGATTCTTTAATTTTAGGCTGTACTGAATTACCTTTAATTTTACCCGACAGCAAATATGGTATTCCTTTTTTAAATACAACCGCGATACATTGCGAAAGTATTATAGAATATTGTATAGGTGATAAATTCGACAAATGAATGAAATAGGAGTATGTGGAGATAATTGTTCTTATTGTCCGCGGTATATTGCAACTGAGAGTGGAGATATACAAGAATTAGAAAAAGTAAAAGAATTATGGGTTCGTTTAGGCTGGAGAGAAGAATCTTTTCCTGCGGAGAAGTTAGCCTGTAACGGATGTGCCCCTGAAATTAATTGCGCTTATCCCCAGCTCCGTAATTGTGCCGACGAAAAAAATATTTCTAACTGCGGTCTATGCGACAATTATCCATGTGAGTTAGTAAATGCTGCATTTGAAAGGACGAAGCGCTTGACATCTAATGCCAGAAGTGTTTGCTCCCTGGAAGAAATGGATATATTAAACAAAGCATTCTTACATAAGAAAAAAACTTTAGATCAAATACACCAACAGACAAAAAAATCCAGATAATCTGCGTCTAGTTACGTAGATTCTCCGAATCCAAGTTGAATGGCTTTTTTAGGTTTTAGGTCTTCGGTTTTAGATTAAAACAATAAAAAATCTTTGTGTTCTCAGTGGCTTTGTGTGAGATTGATTTTGTTTTTGGGAGGGGATTCTGATTTCTGGCTTCTGAATTCTGTTTTTCTCTCCTTGACAAAAATTATAACGAGGTTTATTGTTTATTAAGGACTATGAAAAGGAAATTGAATTGCATATTTGACAAATAACCGATACCCTTTAAAGTAATAATGGGAGGCTAAATTGAATCTTAAACATATTATATGTATAGTTTTCATTGCTTTAATAGCGTCATCCTGCGGATGCAAAGAAACTCAAACCACTTCACCCCCCAATCCACCACCAAGCGATACAATCCCTTCTACGCCAGGGCTCGAAGGAAACGGGGTTAACCTTCAACCCTCTTACTTCTGTAACGGAGATATGGATTTAGGCTGGGACTTAATGGATAATTATTCTAATATCAAAACATTAAGGATAGAAATGGACCCGAACACGAGCTCCTCAATAGATGATTTCGTCAGATGGCTAAGCGAAGCCAACGATAATGGTTATGATGTTATAGCTACTTACCACAACGCTCAAGAACTTGGCTCGACAGACCCTAATATCCTGATGGACGCGGCTAACTGGTGGGCGGTAAACTGGGATACGCTCTCCACGGCCGGGTCATTCACCGTGAACCTAAGTAACGAATGGGGAGATCACAGTATCTCTTCACAGGCGTATGCCGATGCTTATAACGAAGCAATCGATACAGTACGCTTGGTGTACTCCGGTCCGATTATTTGCGACATTCCCGGATGGGGACAGGAAACACACACTGCTGCCGATGCGTCCCCGGATATTACTGACGATGATATAATTTTCTCCGTACACATATATACCAACGGCTGGAACGGAAAAGCCGGTCACAACTTGTGTGAAGAAGACCTCGATTATTTAGAAAACGCCGGAAGACCCTGTATGGTGGGAGAATTCGGAAATGGTGGCGGAGGCAGTGTCGACTGGTCGGCACTGGTCGATCACGCAAGAGGTAAAGGCTGGTCGGTCATCGGCTGGTCCTGGAATGGCGACGGCGGAGGCATGAACATGATCGATCCATATTGGGGAGATAATTGTTCTGCCACTTCGTACACAAAAAGTTCTTATTTCGATATAATATATAATAAATTAGGAAAATACACTTCCAACTAATATTTATAGCGAATTTTTTAATGCTTACTGCAGAAAAGAACACCATTTAGACTATAATACAACATAATATGTAAATTCTGTTTGTATACTATCTGTTAGATTCTTCGAATCACGGCTAAGTTATAGCGGAGAAGAACGGAACTGTTAAGAAGTTTAAACGTCTGTCTTTATTGAAGAAGAAAATAGCGGAGGAATAAATGGCAAAAAACTGGTTTTTAATAATTTTAGCTTTAGCTTTTATTATATCATGCTCAAAGGCAGAGAAATCTGCCGATACGACCGATAAAAGCCTGTCTTATACGGCTGGCGAAAAAGAGGTAAAAATGTCTAAAATAGAAAAATCCGAAGAAGAATGGAAACAAGAACTTACCCCTGATGTTTGTTATATTATGAGAGAAAAGGGCACGGAAAGACCTTTCTCGGGAAAATATTACAAACATAAAGAAAAAGGGATTTATGTTTGTGCAGCCTGCGGAAACGAACTTTTTAGTTCCGATTCAAAATTCGAATCGGGAACAGGCTGGCCAAGTTTTTATGAAGCAATTGAAAAAGGAAAAATAGAAACCAAACCTGATTCGACAGGCGGAATGATCAGAACGGAAGTTCTTTGCGGTAGATGCGGTGGTCATCTCGGTCATGTTTTTGACGATGGTCCTGCCCCAACAGGAAAAAGATTCTGTATAAATTCGGTATCTCTGGAATTTAAAAAGGAATAAAAAAAGGCAGGGTCAAACCCTGCCTTTTTTTATAAAGCTTTCTATCTTTCTCTATTTAATCAATGTTATTCTTTTGCTTATAATCCCCGCTATATTAGTTTTCAAAACACAGAAATACATACCGCTCGCAACAGGTTTCCCCGAACCGTCTTTCCCGTCCCAAACAGCAGAATAGTTACCCGCAGGAATTTCTCCGCTTACAAGGTTTATAATATGATTACCGAGAATGTCATAAACATCCAGAGATATATTTTGCTGTATTGGTAGAGTGTATTCTATGGATGTGCGACTGGTGAAAAGAGAAGGATTGGCGCTTAAAAGAATCCGCCCCGGTGATTTTTCTTCGATGCCGCTTACCCAATCGCTTCTA
>CAYWUC010000262.1:0-4596 GCA_964461395.1 uncultured bacterium | reverse complement strand
CACATTGAATTACGGAGTGTATATAGTATCCACAAAAAGTAAAGATAAACTCAATGGACAAATTGCAAATGTTGTATTTCAAATAACTGCCGAGCCTCCCAAAGTTGCAGTCTGCCTCAACAAAAAAAATCTAACGCATGCTTTAGTTGTTGAAAGTAAAATTTTTAATGTTTCTGTTCTGGCCGAATGTTGTACAATGAAACTAATTGGAAACTTCGGCTTTAAAAGCGGAAGAGATATAGACAAATTTAAAGATTACGATTATATTATTGGTAAAAATGGTGCACCAATAGCAACCGACTCCGCAGTAGCCTATCTTGAATGCGAAATAGAAAGTAAAATGGACGTGGGAAGTCACACATTATTTGTTGGGAAGGTTACCGAAGGGAACCTCTTAAAAGAAGATGCCCCTATGACATACTCATATTACCACATGGAATTAAAAGGTAGGGAACCAGAAACAGCCCCAACTTATAGAAAAAAACAATAAAATTGGCCACAAAGACATTAAGGTGCGAAAAAATTTTAAAAAAAGTGAAAAAAACTTGTTTGTTCGACCTTTGTGACTTAATGGCTATGGAAAAAAGGAGAAAACATGGATAAATACGAATGTACATTTTGTGGTTACATTTACGACCCTGCCAAGGGTGACCCCGAAAACGGAGTAGAACCAGGTACCGCTTTCCAAGACATTCCCGAAGATTGGGTTTGTCCGATTTGCGGTGTCGGTAAAGAAGATTTCGAAAAAATAGAAGAATAAAAAATGGCTGTCTTAGCCAATTTTCCGCCGCTACTTCAGGCTTTACTGGCAACATGTTTTACATATTTCCTGACAGCGCTTGGGGCAGCAAGTGTTTTTTTTACAAAAGAAGTAAACAAGAAAGTGCTGGATTGTATGTTGGGATTTGCCGCGGGAGTTATGATCGCAGCAAGCTACTGGTCTCTTCTCGCGCCAGCTATAGAAATGAGTAAAGGGGGGAATATCCCTATGTGGGTCCCTCCCTCAATAGGATTTTTACTGGGTGGGGTAGTTTTAAGATTTATAGATAAAATTTTACCACACCTCCATTTGGGTTACGAAAGAAGTGAAGCCGAAGGAATAAAAACATCCTGGCAGCGTTCCATATTGTTAGTTACAGCAATAACATTACATAATTTTCCCGAAGGTCTCGCGGTAGGAGTTGCTTTCGGAGCAGCAGCTATAGGACTGCCTTCTGCGACACTCGGAGGAGCAATAGCTCTTGCAATCGGTATAGGAATCCAAAATTTCCCTGAAGGATTAGCGGTAGCAATGCCTCTGCGAAAAGAAGGTTTATCAAGATTAAGAAGTTTCAACTTCGGGCAATTATCAGGAATTGTAGAACCCATAGCCGGAGTTCTTGGAGCACTCTTCGTAATATCTGCCAAAACCTTATTACCTTACTGTTTAGCTTTTGCCGCGGGTGCTATGATATTTGTCGTAGTAGAGGAAGTTATTCCGGAATCTCAACATGGCGGAAACGGAGATTTGGCAACGATGGGTGCCATGGTTGGTTTTACAGTTATGATGATACTTGATGTTGCTTTAGGATAAAAAATAAGCTCTTAGCTGTTGGCTTTTAGCTTTTTTAATAAAGATATGCTACAGCCATCAAATATATATTAAATTAATCGGAGGTTTTAAAATGATAGATTTATTAGCCAATTTTATAATACCTCTGGGAATAATGACTTATTTATCTTTAATTCTGGTCATAATATCAGGAATCAAAAGATGGAAACTCAAAATTCACAAAACGATCGCGATAATAACCGTAGTACTTGCGACTCTTCACGCATCACTTGTCATATACTTTTACTTGTAGAATAAAAGGGAGGAAAGAATGTATAAAAACAAAATATTAGTTTTTGTTGTAATAATGATATTCGGCTTATCTTTAAACATTTACTCTCATTCTCCTACAAAAATAGATTTAAATTTCGACAATGAGAATAAAATTCTGAAGGTTGAAGTTTATCATCCCGTACTCTTACCCAGAAATCACTACATCAATAAAATAGAAGTCTATCTAAACGACAATTTAATAATTGTCCAGGAATTCGACCGCCAGTTAACAAAGAAAACGCAAAAAGCCGGTTATTTTATTTTTGAAGCTGAAAAAGATGATGTTATAAAAGTCAAAGCAATTTGCAACAAACACGGAGATAAAACTTCACATTTGGTAGTCCAGGAAAAGGAATAAGGGAGGTATAATGGATGTAAAAGAAGCAATCGAAAAAAGAAGAGCATACCGTTCGCTCGACCCTTTAAAAATCAGCGAAGAAACGATAAAAGACCTCGCAAAAAACGCTTCTCTATCCTGTTCATGTTTTAACAAGCAGCCCTGGAATTTTGTTTTTATTAATGGAAAAGAGAAATTAGAAGAAATGCGTGCGGTTTTTTCAAAAGGTAATGAGTGGGCTCATAACGCATCTATGATTATAGCAGTATTTAGTAAAGAAGAACTCGATTGTGTGGTAAAAAAAAGAAAATATTTTCTATTCGATACAGGTATGGCAGTAGGAATGATGATTTTAAGAGCTACGGAACTCGGACTTGTAGCTCACCCAATTGCCGGATTTGACGAGGATAAGGCAAAAGGAATACTTAATATACCGCAAGAGATGAGACTTATTACGCTGATAATTGTTGGAAAACACTCGGATGAAATAAAGAATGAATTAAGCGAACAGCAGGCAGAAATCGAAAAAGAAAGACCACCAAGAAAATCGTTCGAGGAATTTTCCTGGATCGACGAGTTTAAGGTTTAAAAAGCCTAAAAACAGGCATTGAAAAAAGATTAAAATGCAATATACTTATTGCAAAGGAAGGGAGAATATTTATGTTATTATTAATTGCCCTATCTTTAATATTCGATACAGCTTACGTAAAGGAACAACTTATCAAATCCGATTCTTTATATCAAGAGAGCTATAAAGATACAACTATATTCAATAGCGCGGAAGGAATTCTCGATTCTCTTATGCTCAATTCAAAAGTCTTAATGGATGAGATTCTCTGGAGAAAATCGCACTTTTGTTTCGAAAGAGGTTACGCTCTTACGGATAAAAGCAAAAAGAAAAAATGGTATGAAAGGGGAGAGAAATTGGCAAAATTCGCTATCGATAAAAACCCGGATAATCCTGAAGCTTATTTCTGGTTCGCTACAAACAAAGGAGTAATAGGAAAAATCAATGGTGTTTTGAATTCTTTATTTATGGTAGACGACTTAAAAAAAGAAGCGGACACAATTATAAAACTTGACCCCGAACACGCGGGAGCACATATGCTTCTCGGAGAAATTTATAAATCACTACCCGGTCTATTCGGAGGAGATAAGGGAAAAGCGATCGAAGAGTTCAAAACAGCTATAGAGAATGACTCTCTTTACACGGCTGTGTATGTAAGCCTGGCTAAAACTTATAGAGATATAGGAGAAATTGAGGAAGCAAAAAAAACACTTAATAAATTATTATCGTTTAAGACATCACGCGACAGGAGACGTTTTGAATTATATGAAAAAGAAGACGCGGAAAAACTGCTGAAAGAAATCGAAGAAGAACAGTGATTTTATTAACCGCAAAGATCACAAAGTTTTTTTGTTGTTTTAAGCTAACAGCTAAAGGCGAAGATCCAAAAGCTTAGTTCAACAACAAATAGCACAAATTACACAAATTATTCTTGTCTTTATGTCTTGGTGACTTAGCGGCTAATCTTTTTAAATTTAATCTCCAAATTTATTAAGATATCAAATTTCTTTATTCTATCAAAAATATATAGATCTTTCTTCTCCGATAGTAGTTGCCCCACCATGTCCCGGGTAAACAATCGTTTCATCGGGTAAACTCATTAATTTCTCTCTTATGCTTCTGAAAATCGTTTCTTCGCTTCCTCCGGGAAAAGCCGTATTACCCCATCCACCTGCAAACAAAGTGTCCCCTGAAAAAAGATTGTTTCCTAAAAGAAAGGAACAACTGCCCGGAGTATGCCCGGGCGTGTGAATTACCAAAATCTCTTTTCCTTCAAACTGGATTTTTTCGCCGTCTTCAAGTTCTCTATCTACAGCATCTATTTTATCTAAAGAATGTATCGCGACTTCCGCCGAAGTCGCTTTTGCTACTTTAGGCAATGCTCTAATATGATCAAAATGATTATGAGTCAAAAGTATTAAACCTATTCGCAAACCCGAAACGGTTTCCAATATTCTACCCGCTTCTTCACCGGGATCTATAATTATTCCCTGCTCTTCACCAACGAGAACATAACAATTTGTCTGCAATAAACCTACTACTATTTTTTTTATTTGCATTTCATTTTAAACCCATCGATTTATGAATACAAAAAATCTAAACTTTGTCAAGTATGATTTTTTTGACCACCACTATTCAAAATCTTAATTTTAGCACATAGGACATAACGCGGTAAACCCACCCAAATGTAAAAATCAAATATCAAAATGTAAAATTACAAATTAAAGTTCAAAAATAAAAAACAACGAATAAAGAATTATATTCAACCTTCGTGAATGCGAGTGCGATCATTTTTTGGATTTTCCGCATTTTCATTTGTTATTTTGC
>CAYWUC010000261.1:0-2115 GCA_964461395.1 uncultured bacterium | reverse complement strand
CCATAATTCTCGCTTCTTTTTCTTCAGGTTTCTCTCCGGTAAGCATCCAGAGAAAATTAGCCGCATAGGAAAGTTTATTATCCGGAGGAATCGGACCTTTTCCCTGTCTTATACGGTCAAACGCTGCTATGTAAGAAGGTATTTTCCCCATAATATGAATCCCCGCCTTTAAGTCATTTTCCGTTCCCTCTTCATAATCCCCCCCCTCGGATAAACTCATAAGTGAAACACATGTATTAAGAACATCCATAGGATGAGCGGAAACGGGAAAATCCTTCAGCCATTTTATGTCCTGAGGATTTAATGAAATATGATTCTCAAGATCTCCTGCAAATTTTTTTAGTTCTATTTCTGTGGGAAGACTGCCGTAAATTAAAAAATAAGCCGTTTCCTCGTATGTGGACTTCTCAGCCAATTCTTCTATAGGTATTCCTCGATAAATCAAAATCCCGTCCTTACCATCGATATAGCTTATTGACGTTTCAAAAGCGGCAACACCCTCGAGCCCGTGCGAGAAAAAATCATATTCTTGTTTTAGATTGAAACGACCATCTGTTTTTTTATAACTCATATTACCATCCTTCTTTTATTATTGTTTCTCAAATAAATTATGTCTCTTGGTTTTTTCTGCAACCCCCTACCTTCAATTAATTACCCCGGAGTACACCACATCCCCAAGCTATTGGCTATTCGCTTTTTGCTTTTCGCATTAATACTACATCCCATACCCAAAAACTTAAAGTTTAATGTAATGGATATTAGAATATTAAGACCACAAAGTTTTTTATTTGTTTTTACTCTAACAGCTAAAGGCGAAACGCTAAAAGCTAAGTTTACCTTATCTGTCCGTTTCCTCTTATTATAAACTTAGTAGACGTAAGTTCTTTTAAGCCCATAGGACCTCTGGCATGTAGCTTTTGAGTACTTATACCTATTTCGGCTCCGAGTCCGAATTGTCCTCCATCGGTGAATCGGGTAGACGCATTAACGTAAACCGCTGCCGCGTCGATCTCTTTTAAGAATTTGTTCGCGTCATTATAATCGCTGGTTACAATAGATTCGGAATGTTTGGAACCATATTTATAAATATGATTTATAGCATCGTCTATATTTCCTACTACCTTAACTGCCATAATATAATCCAGATACTCCTCGTACCAATCATCCTCAGTAGCTTTTTTAATATCGGGTATTATTTTTCTCGCCTCGGGGCATCCCCTGAGTTCGACATTATTTTCGGAAAACTTTTTATAAATAAGGGGAAGAAACCTAACAGCAATATCCTTATGCACAAGAAGGGTCTCGGCAGCATTACAAACTGCAGGTCTGTCTGTTTTCGCGTTATAAACAATTTCCAAAGCCATATTTAAATCCGCCGGGGTATCCACATACACATGGCAATTTCCCACACCAGTTTGTATAACTGGAACACTCGATTCCTTAACCACCCGCTGAATCAAACCGGCTCCGCCTCTCGGAATCAATACATCGAGATAATCATTCATTTTAAACATTACCCCGACAGCCACGCGGTCGGTTGTCCCTACCAATTGAACCGATTCTTTTGGCAATCCCACTTCAACAATCGCTTCCTGAATTATTTTAGTCAATATTTGATTGGAATTAAACGCTTCCGAACCTCCTCTAAGGAGCACTGCATTCCCCGCTTTAAGGCATAATCCCGCGACATCCACGGTTACATTAGGTCTTGCCTCATAAATAATACCAATAACGCCGAGGGGCACTCTAACTTTACCTACCTCGAGTCCATTTGGCCTTCTTTTTATTCCCAGCACTTCGCCCACAGGATCTTCGAGCTGCGCCACTTCTCGGAGGCCTTTTGCCATTCCATTTATTCTCTTTTCATTTAGTGCCAACCTATCTAAAAGGGCTTTAGTAAGTCCATCTTCTCTACCTTTTTCCATATCTTTATTATTGATAGAAATTATTTCTTCTAATGATTCTTCGAGCTTTTTAGCAATATTAAGCAAAGCCCTATCTTTAATATCTGTCGAAGTATTAGCCAATACTCTCGAAGCTTCTTTTGCTTTTTGTCCCTGGGCTATAACATCCTCTTTGATACCCATTTAACAACCTCCTATAACCATATTCCTT
>CAYWUC010000260.1:0-4400 GCA_964461395.1 uncultured bacterium | reverse complement strand
CAAAAGATACCTTGAGAATAGAATAAGAAAGAAAATTGACTTCGAGGGAATCCCAATCTCACTGAAGTTGTAAAGGGGGTAATTTTTATGTGGGAAGCATTAGCCTTCATCGGTTCGTACATTCTCGGAAGTATTCCGTTCGGTTATGTTGTCGGAAAAGTAAAAGGATACGACATCAGAAAAGAAGGAAGCGGAAATATCGGTTGCACAAATGTTTTTAGAGTCATAGGGAAAAAAGAAGGCATTTTCGTTTTTATCCTCGATTTTCTTAAAGGTTATCTTCCGGTGCTTTACTTTACGGATATTTCAGTATTAGCCGGCATTCTTGCCCTGCTCGGAGCCATAATCGGACACATGACAACACCTTTCCTTAAATTTAAGGGAGGAAAAGGAGTTGCAACGGGTTTTGGAGGAGTTATCGCTCTTATGCCCTTACCGGCAGCATTAGCTTTTGGGGTTTGGGTTTTACTGGTCGGAATCACAAGAAGGGTATCTATCGGTTCCTTAGGGGCATCGATTTCGCTACCCATTTTATATTTTTATACCGGAGAACCTATGTCTAAAATCATTTTATATTTTTCTGTTTCAATCGCGCTCCTGGTTATCATAACCCACAGGACCAATATAAGAAAACTTATTAAAAGAGAAGAAGAACCGATTTTTTAAATAGGAAAAAAACACTTATCCCTTAATCTATAATACCTGAATTTCAATCCTATCGTTCTCTGTGTTAAAGTTTTTTGAGGACGGGTTACGTTTTTCTCTCAATTAAAAAAGTCAAAATAAAACCCAACAAGGCTAATATGAGAAAAAACGAAGACCCATTCGAAAATCCCTTTCGTCCGAAAACATACTGCAATTCATCATCAGATAAACTCTCGAGTTTCGATTCGGACGGATGATTGTTTACCGCTATCAATCCTATAGTTTTGTTGCCGGTAACTATTTTGTATATTCCACATTCTTTTATTTGCTTGAATATATAATTATCGTTACCTATTTCGAGCGGATAGCATTTTTTCCCTTTCGGAGAAATCATTTCAGGTTTAAAAGAACTTGTTATCGTTACAGGTTCATCCAATAAAATATTTTTAGAGATCGATTGTTCCGATAAATACTCGATTAAATTAAAAAGAAAAGGAATAAAAATAGGGTAAAGAGACAAATCATTTTCTTCCGGAGAAAAAGGCAGTATTAAATGATTCTCTAATTTACTTATAAATGGATTTCCGTTTTTAAAATATATTAATGTTTCACCTCTGGTTATTAGGGAATTATAACTTATGGGGATTTGGCTAAGCGCTTTTAAATCGGAAAAATCCTTTAAAAAAGATTCGTTAGCAATAGTGGAAATCCTGTTCGGAATTTTGTTCGAGACTGAAGTGTTTTCTGATTTTCCCAAACATATTATACCGGAATTTGGGCTATCCAGCAAACCCCGCAATTGTTTCTGTTCCGCGCTTAAGGAAATAAATAAATCTTCTTTTATTCCGGAAATTTCCCTTACCCATTTAACATTAAAATACGAAGGTGAAAGCGCGGCTGTAAGTCGTTCCGGATATTTATCAGACAGTATGCAAACATCCTGTCTGGATTTTACATTAACCGCGAGATAGTACGTATTGTCGAAATAGAAACCTTTTCCATCCTCCAGTTCAAGTGATAGTGAATGCAAACCTTTTTTCAGGGATAAACTGAAATCCAGTGCGTTTTTTCCGTCTGTCAATATTGTGTTATCTTCTGCAATAATAGTCTCATCAGATTTGAATGTAAATTTTGTTTTCCTCTTTTCCTGGTATTCATTCAAAACGGTAAAAATAACACGGAAATTCTCTCCTTCAAAACTTGGACCACTCACAGCATCAATCACCGCGAAATTACCTTCCGGTAAAGCTGTCTTTTTTATTTCTATACCGTAAAAGTGTTTTCTTTCTCTTATTATTTCGGTAAAGGCATTTCTCTGGGCATCCGTGATTAAAATACCAACGGGATTTTTTTCAAAATATGAAGAAAAATCGGGTATACCGGATTGCATCGGAACAATAAATCCGTTTTTATCTTTGACTGCCACCTTCTCCATAGACTGGGAACTATCAAATATTACAGATTTTCCGGGATCAAAAAAGGAAAAAGGTATTTTTAGATTTACCGCGGATAAAATCAAGAATATAAGAAAACCGATACGCGCTATTAAAAGCAGTAATCTCTTTAATTTAAACCATTTCATAAGCCTTACTTCATTTTTCACAATAAAAAGCAGCGACGGAAAATCTATTTTTTTAAGTCTTTTACTCGACAAAAGGTGTATTATTATAGGTACCGCAATAAGCGGCAAAAGAATAAGAAATAAAGGAAAACTCACGATAAATGTTTCCGTTTCTCAAGATATTTTGTCAAAGCTTTATCGTAAGGCGTATCGGTTATAATTCGAGTATAATCAATACGTTTAGGGGCAAATCCCGTTTTGTATTTTGAAATAAATTCCTCAAACTTATCTTTATATAAACTTCTTATATTTTTAGGGTCCGCAAAAATACTTATTCTATCCTCCATATCTCGGAACAAAGCCTCGGTACGATATGATAAATTTAGTTCTTTCCTGTCTAAAATTTGAAAAACAATTACTTCGTGTTTCTTTGCCTTCATAACACTTATATTTTTGGTTACCTTATCCGGATCTTCTAATAAATCTGAAAATATTATAAAAAGACTCCTTTTTTTTATTAAAGGCAGAAGTTCAAATACAGAGTCGGAAATAGAAGTATTTCCTGATGGTTCCTTTTTACTTAAAGTTGAAAACAAATGTTTCAGGTGATTCATACGACATCTAGCCGGAATAAATGATTCTATCCTGGAATCGAAAAGAACCAAACCTACCGAATCATTTTGTTTTAACAGCAAATAAGCAATAGAAGCAGCGAGTGTCCGTGCGTAATGAAATTTAGAAATATTTTCTCCGAATCCCATGGAATTGCTTTTGTCGAGCAATATATACGCCGATAAATTTGTTTCTGCCTGGTATTTCTTTAGATAAAAACGCTCGGTCCGCGCGTATAATTTCCAATTAATTTTATTGATTGGATCACCCTGGTAATAGGGACGGTGTTGCTTGAATTCGAGAGAAAAACCATGATAGGGACTTTCATGTAAACCGGTTAAGAATCCTTTAACAATTATTTGAGCCCTGAGGTTCAGGGTTCTTATTTTTTCTAAAACTTCAGGTTTTAAAAGTTCCAAAAACTTTAAGGTGATTATTCAAGCACTATTATTCTTACTTTCTCTCCTTCTTTCATGGTAAGAGGCTTTCCTTTATCGTCAAAACTTATTAAAGCGTATTTTCTTGCTACTGTGTCTTTTTTTTCAGGGGTCGTGACGTAATACCCCACACTTATTTCTCCGGGATTACCACTTTTTTCGGCATGATAGCCGTTAGTATCTACACTTTCAGTTTGAGACGGAACATCATACAGAAACTTGCTCAAATCATACACAGTCATTTTAGTTTTCGTATAAGGGTTTTCCGGAACTTCGAGAGCTTCAATGTTATTGTATATATCTTCTAATAAAAAGGGAATCTCCCCTCCATTAAAAGCTCTATATCTTTCTATAGCCGCTTTTACAGTAAACATATTAGAATGCAATTCTCTTTCTTTTGTTGCTATTTTCATTTGTCCATACTGTGGTTCAATCAAAATGTACAACAAACCAAAAAAAGCAATAATTATAAGTACATCAAGAAGTCTTAATACAGGTCTATTCATTTAATTAACCTCCCTTTTATATGCTTTAAGAATAATTAAGATTTAGATTCTGTCAAGGGTATTCCTGCTGCCGTTTTTTCTGTATTTTTTGTATCCTCTGTGAGAGAATAATTTGGGAGAGGATAGGTTTTTTAAACAACAATTATTTTTCTCTGTGGTCTCTGTGAGTCTGCTTTTCTCTGTGTTCTCTGTGGTTCAATTGCTTTTTTGTGATGCAGGGAGGGGAGGCTTGACAAAAACAATTATGAACTTATGGTTAAAAGTAAAGGAAAATGCTCCTTCACACTGTTCGGGAGAAAAAGCAATTGAATTATTTAAGGGAGTATGGGGAGACAATTTTATTGAATCAGGTTGCGGAGTAAAAATAAAGATTTCGCTCGATAACAAGAATAATTAAGGGGGGTTAAATGCAAAACACCGGGATGGGAAATCAAATCGAAACAATAAAAGAGAACTTAAAAGGTGTAAGAAATACAGTTATGGTAATGAGCGGTAAAGGTGGGGTAGGGAAAAGCACTGTCGCGGCAAACCTCGCTCTCGTTTTAGCCGGAAAAGGTAAAAAAGTCGGACTTCTGGATATCGATATTCATGGACCAAATCTTCCTAAAATATTAGGAGTGGAAAAAGAAAGACTACAAA
>CAYWUC010000259.1:0-2074 GCA_964461395.1 uncultured bacterium | reverse complement strand
ATTGATTTAGAAGATAAAAAATAAGACACGGTCCCGATTGAGTAACAATAGAGTGATAGCCTCGGTTTTTTGCTTGTTAACATAAAAAGAAAGTAATGTTCTTTTAAAAATGATAGGTATATTGGAATAAATAGATTAGGTGAATGATTGACAATTGGTATGAGTTATTTTAGTTTATTATATTATAGTAAAGGAGGAGGTATGAAGTGTTTATTGAAAACTGTTTTATTTTCAACTTTTTTAATTTTTCGTGGTGGTGTTTTATTCGGACAGGCTCCTGATACCGCCTGGACAAAAACCTTTGGTGGAACTGAGTATGATGAAGGCAAGTCCGTCCAGCAGACCACGGATGGTGGGTATATTATTACCGGTTTTATTTATTCTAACTACCAATTTGACGTTTACCTAATAAAGACAGATTCCTTGGGCGATTCTTTATGGACTAGGACCTATGGTGGAATGAACTCTGATTATGGCCTATCCGTCCGGCAGACATCCGATGGTGGATACATTATTGCGGGAATAGTTGGTATTATTTCCTTGCCATCACATGACGATGCTTATCTAATAAAGACGGATTCGCTGGGAGACACTCTCTGGACCAGAAATTACGGGGGACCTTCCGTAGATTTTGCCCGCTGCGTTCAGCAAACTACCGATGAAGGATATATTTTTGTTGGGCGTTCTCGTCCTTCTTATGGTGAAGAGGATGATATTTATCTAGTCAAGACGGATTCGTTGGGAGATGTTCTCTGGATGAAAACTTATGGGGGATCTCCATCCGACCATGGGTACTGCGTCCAGCAGACCACAGATGGGGGATATATTGTTGGAGGGTTTAGTTGGTCTACCGATGAAGAATGCTGGAAGAACTATTTGATAAAAACGGATTCCTTAGGTGATTCTCTTTGGGCGAAGATTTATGGAAGAGCTTACGACGACGACGACAGCGGAATATACCTCCAGCAGACCAAAGATAACGGGTATATTATTGTGGGACAAGATTCTGAAGGTGCAGATTATGACCTTTATTTAATAAAGACTGATTCCCTGGGGGATACTCTCTGGACAAGGACTTACGGGGGTACTGAACTGGAGGTTGGTCATTCCATCCAGCTAACCAAAGATGGCGGATATATTATTGCGGGCAGGACCGATTCTTACGGAGCAGGAGGTAGTGATGTTTATCTTATAAAAACGGATTCCCTGGGTGATTCGCTCTGGACAAAAACAATTGGAGGAGCTGATTATGATTTTGGCTATTCCGTCCAGCAGACTACCGATGGCGGGTATATTGTTACCGGTTTTACTTATTCTTATGGTCCCGGTAGGAGTGATGTTTATCTAATAAAAATAAAACCCGAAGAGAGTGGAATTGAGGAAGATATAACACCAGGATTGTTCTCCTTGTACCCAGCTTCTCCGAATCCTTTTACAAGTGAAACAATCGTTAGGTATGAAATGACAAAGGAGGATTATATAGACATTTTCATCTGCAACATGCTTGGGCAAAAGGTGAGGAATCTTTATTCAGGCAAACAATCTTCCGGTACTCATTCGGTTATCTGGAACGGAACTGGAGATGTAGGAGAAAAGCTTTCTTCAGGGATTTATTTCTTTAGTATTAAGGCGGGAGATAAAGAGGCTTCTACGAAGGTAACGTTTGTTAGGTGAATATTTTGTAATATACTTGCCGAAAGGGAGTAAACGTTGAAAATTTTTAAATTAATTGAAAATTTATCCGTTTTATTGTTTTCTTTGTTATTGTTAAAAAGAGAAAAGGGTTTTTGCTATCTGAATATAATAGAAGAATCAGGTAGGTTAATTTTTATAAAGGGATCAGGTCTTGTTCTTTGAATTTTCTTACCAACAACAAAAAATTCTTTTAAATCCGCGTCATATTGATTAATAATTCTTTTGAAAACTATTCCACTATAGTACGTTCCATCTTTCTTATCATATATGATAAGTTTTCTTGAATGTTTGTCAAGGGGGTGGTGGGTGCTTTGCACCAGTGGAATAGTTTATTGGTCAATTAGTTAATTAGTAAAAGATTAAAAAAACACAGTTCTTA
>CAYWUC010000258.1:0-2383 GCA_964461395.1 uncultured bacterium | reverse complement strand
GGTTTTTTGTTTAAGTTAAACTAAATTAAATTAAATTAAATATATATCTGTCTATAATAATCAGTTATTACTAAAAAACAAGCCTTTCGGTTTCTTCTATTTCATTATCTTTGAGTTTTCCAGCAAAATAAATTTTAATTTATTGACTTTTTGCTTTAATTCTTTTATATTTTTATAAACAAACCGGGAGGTAAAATTATGCCGGAAGAAAAAAACGGAGTATTTCCGACTTTTGCGGTAATTGTTTTGCTTATAGGAATTTTTTGGCTCTTAAATGAATTAAATGTTTTAAAAGCGAATGTGCCATGGGTTCCGATAGTAATAATTGTCGTAGCCGTAGGTTGGCTTGTAGATTATTTCGCGGGAAAATAGTTTTTTGTGCTGATTTAGTTGTAATTCTACAATATAAGAATAGGTTGCTTCTCAGGTAACTGCGGATTCGTACTTATCCAACCATGAGGCATGTTCATCGAAAGGATTTGTTCGCATTGCGAAGAGGAAGAAATACGGGAAGTTTTTCTTGGTGTATTCCATATAACTGAGCCACTGGTATGTCAAAAGATTGTATGCCCGTTCGATATCGATTTTCGTGTGTTCTATATCTTCCTTCGGTAGGTTATCAAGATCTCTTGCGGCTAACTCCTCTGTGATATGGAATATAGCCATTAGCGTTTCCGTAAACGTAGCGTGTTCAAGCAAGTTGGGATTTTGCAGTAACCTGATCAGAAATTCTCTTTTGGTAGTCAAAAAATTTGATAGTTTCTTAAGCTCAATTTTGTTTATATCTATATCTGCTTTGTAGGATTTCAATCCTTTAAAGGCTGACTTAAAATCCATGTCTTCGCATCCGTCTTCGACAACGATAAGGTCGTGTATTTTGTTAAGATTTTTATCGAAATTTGAAAGATATACAAGAATATGTTTTCCGAAGTCACTGAAGAAAGTTTCAATAACCATGTTTAATTTTTTAAGATGACTTTGCTTTTCCCATTCATGAAGTACATGGTGTATAATTATAGTTACGAGAAGAACTTCGACGAATACGAACGCGATATCTCCTACGAGATAAATAAATATGTGATGGGCATCTCTGAATATAAGGTAATGAATAAAATAAAAAGCTATGGATAAAATCAACATAGCTATACCTGCAACGAATTTCCAGTTAAATTTCTTATTCATTTTTCACCCCCCGGTTTTAAAAGAAAATTGTTAAATTATGTTTTCTTGTATATGAGTTTAATCCTATTCTTGGTTTAGCGCAAGTTTTTCTAATTTTTTTATAGGAATATAAAAGATTACCCCGAACTTATCGGGGTAATCTTTTAGGAGGTGCACTCTTACTTTAAAAACTTTGAAACAAACGGGGATGTATCTCCGCGTCGTAAGAAGTGTCCTGATGGCCCTTCTCCTAAGAATTCAGAAAACCATGATTCATGTTCGATTTCTTCGTTGAGAATTGCAAGGGCAAGGTCGTAAGTTCGGTGGTCCTTACCTGCCGTCATATTGCAAACTTCAGTGTATCCTCTGACAGCACATCGTTCTGCCTCTACGAGCACTTTTAATATCGCTTCGGGGGTGGGGTTTTTGGGTAAAGAAGCAGGCGGACAGGCAGATAAATCATGAAACTCTTTCATGCATCCCGGCAGCTCGCCGCCGAGTTCGTATATTCTGGGCATCAAGGCTTCAAAATGATTTCGGTCTTCGATCCTTGCAGTTTCGGCAATCTCTTTTATGCCTTCGCCCTTAAGGCCAATAAGATTCGCCCTGAGAATTGTGTAATAGTAGTAAGTCGTTAACTCTGCCGATGCATTTTTAACCAATAATTTTAATAACTTATCGAGATCTACGCCCGATTTTTTTACCATTTCAATTGCAACTTTTGCCATTTTGCTTTCCTCCTTTTTTAAACTTTTTGTTTGAGTTAAAAAACCAAAAATGCCTCTGGAAACATCATAAACGTTTCAACTCATTTCATAGCATCACCTCCTTTTTTGCCAGTAGTTATTATGTAGTAATAATTACTAATAAGCAGCAAAAATTTTTTTACTACTTCCCGCCGCAGTATTTGCAAATTCCCTCCAGAATAACCTTCTTTTTTGTAACATTAAATTCCTCTTCAATTTCTTTTGGTATCTCAATATTGTCGTAAAGTTCGCTATGAAAATCGAATATATTACCGCACCTTATGCATCGAAAATGGTGATGGTTCTTGGTGTCCGAATCAAAGCGTTTTGGCTCACCATATCCCTCTACGACATCCGCAAGTCCCATTTCGGAAAAAGATAAAAGAGTTCTATATACAGTATCGAAGGATATGTTGGGTAAGGATTTCTTTACTCTTTTGTATAGAATGTCCGCAGATGGGTGATCTTTTGACCTC
>CAYWUC010000257.1:0-4916 GCA_964461395.1 uncultured bacterium | reverse complement strand
TCCATAATAAATAATTTAGATGAGCTTCCCAGTGTTTCAGGGTTCCTTGCTGTGGGAAACTTAGATGGTGTTCATTTTGGTCATCAACAATTAATTAAAGAAGGTAATAAAAGAAAAGAAGTTTCGGTTCTTACCTATGAGCCGCATCCTTTGATTTCACTGGATAAAGTGCAGGAACCATTTTTGTTAAGTACTTTAAATGAAAAAATATCATTATTGGAACATTATTCCGTAAAAAAAGTGATTGTGCTTAATTTTGGTTCTGAAATATTTCAAATGTCTCCGGAAGTTTTTATAAAAGTTATAATCAAGGAAAAAATAAATCCAGAAGGAGTTATAATCGGATTTGATCATCATTTCGGAAAAGAAAGAAGGGGAGATGCTGGATTGCTCAAAAAAATGGGTGAAAAATTTGGATTCGATGTTATTATTTTTCCTGAAGTAAAAATAGGCAATAAAGCAGTTAAAAGTTCTGGGATTAGAAAATTTTTAAGAAAAGGTGAAATTGGTAATGTTTATAAATTTTCCGGACATCCTTATTTGATAGAAGGTAAAGTTGTTAAAGGTGATGGGATGGGGCGTTCGCTTGGTTATCCTACTGCAAATATTCAATTGGATTCTAAGTATAAACTGCTGCCTGATGAAGGATTATATTCATCTATAGTAGAGATACATAATGAGGAATTTCCGGCAATGCTTTATATAGGTTCATCTCCGACTTTTGGTATAAATCAAGTAAAAATAGAAGTTCATATTATGGGTTTTTCGGGACATATATATGGAGAAAGAATTAAGTGTTTTGTTTATTCATTGGTAAGAAAGAAGAAATTTTTTTCATCAGAGAAATCTTTAAAAGAGAATATTGGGAGAAGTAAAGAAGAAACGTTAAAAAGTCTTAAGGAGGTTTATAAATGGGAATCACAGCTAAGAAAAAGCAGGAATTAATTAAGAATTTCGGACGACATGGTAAAGATACGGGTTCACCTGAAGTACAGATAGCTTTAATGTCTGAGACTATAAGGGAACTAACTGAGCATCTAAAGGAACATAAGAAGGATTATCATTCTCAGAGGGGATTATTGAATTTAGCTTCAAAAAGGAAGAGATTGCTTAATTATCTGCGAAGAAAAGATTATAAGAGGTTCAGCGAGGTTGTAAAGACGTTGAATATTAGAGTCTAAGGTGGGGGGGATGTCATATGGAGTTTAGAAATTCTGTAGCAGTAGGAGATAAAGAAATACATTTTGAAACAGGAACTATCGCGAAACAGGCTTCGGGGGCAGTATTGGTTTCTCTCGGAGGTACCGTTGTACTTGCTACCGCTTGTTCGAAACAAGAAGGGCAAGAGGGCCTACCGTTTGTTCCTCTCGTTGTTGATTACCTGGAAAGAACATATTCGGCGGGTAAAATTCCGGGAGGTTTTTTTAAAAGAGAGGGAAAACCTTCTGATAAAGAAATCTTAATTTCGAGATTGGTCGACAGACCTATACGTACATTAATTCCCGATGGATATACATGTGAGACTCAGATAGTCGTTATGGTGCTTTCTCACGATCAGGAGAATGATACTCATCCTTTAGCTGTGTCCGGAGCATCGGCAGCGCTCGCGATTTCGGATATACCTTTTAACGGTCCTATAGGAGCAGTAAAGGTGGGATTAGTTGACGGTCAGTTTATAATCAACCCTTCGGTTGAACAGCTCGTCGAAAGCCGGATGGATATGGTTGTCGCGGGAACTGATTCAGCAGTTACTACTATCGAAGGAAGAATGAATGATGTTGATGAAGGTACTGTATATTCGGGAATTGAAGTGGCTCATAGAGAAATTCAGAAAATAGTACAATTTCAGAAAAGAATGATGGAACAAGTCGGCAAACAAAAGAGAGTTTTTGAACCGGCAGTTATACCAGCTGAAATAGAACAGGAATTAAATTCAAGATTCGGCAGTTACATTGATAAATTGAATGTAACGCCTTCAAAAGAGGAAAGACAGAACTTAAAAAGAGAAATTCTTGAAAACTTTAAAGAGAAATACGAAGAAGATGAATTGTGGAAAGTAGAGAAGGTTATAGATGATAAACGGAAAAAAGCTATGAGAAAAATGGTTCTTGAACAGGGCAAAAGAATCGATGGCAGAAAAATCGATGAAATCAGACCTATTGAATGTAAAGTTAAAGCATTACCCAGACCACATGGTTCTGCTATCTTTAGAAGAGGAGAAACTGTTAGTCTGTCAGCGGTAACCCTTGGATCCAAAAGAGACGAACAAAAAATAGATCGCTTGGTAGGTGAGGATTTCAAGAGGTTTATGCTCCATTATAATTTCCCTCCTTTTTCTGTGGGAGAGGTACGTTTTATGAGGGGCCCCGGTAGAAGGGAAATAGGACACGGCAATCTCGCGGAACATTCTTTGTTTCCGATTATTCCCGATGAAGAAAATTTTCCTTACACGATCAGGCTTGTTTCCGATATTTTGGAATCCAATGGTTCCTCTTCTATGGCAACAGTTTGCGCTTCTTCTCTCGCATTAATGGATGCCGGTATACCGGTAAAAAAACATGTAGCCGGGCTTTCGATTGGTCTTATAAAAGAAAACTCAGAACATTGCATTTTGACAGATATTCTTGGCGATGAGGATCATATGGGTGATATGGATTTCAAAGCCGCCGGAACCAGAGAAGGAATTACCGGTATACAACTCGATACTAAAATTCAAGATTTGACTCTTGATATCGTGAAAGAAGCGCTGGATAGAGCCAGGGAAGGAAGGCTGAAAATCCTTGAAATAATGGAGAAGACAATGCCAGCCCCGAGAGAGGCGCTGTCTGAATTTGCCCCACGAGTTGTAACTTTTGAAGTTCCGAATGAAAAAATTGGTAGAATTATCGGACCTTCAGGTAAAACCATTAAGAAAATAGTCAGAGAAAGTGGAGCTGAAGTAGAAATTGACGATGATACTTCAACGGTTACTATTTTCGGAAATGATAAAATATCGGTAGGAAAGGCTGAAGCAATGGTCAGAGGCGCTATTAAGGACGTTGAAACCGGTGAAGTTTATGAAGGAGAGGTAAAAAAATTGTTGCCTTTTGGTGCTATAGTTTCTATTGGTGGAGGGAAGGATGGTTTGGTTCACATTAGTGAGATAGCGCATTATCATGTTGATAAGGTTGAAGATGTGCTTTCGGTAGGAGATAAACTTAGAGTTAAGGTTAAAAGAGTTGGAGATGATGGTAAGATAGATCTATCCAGGAAAGCTCTTATATCGAAAGACGAGGACAATTCAACAAACAACAACAATAATCAATAGCAGTAGTTGGTTGTTTCTTTTTTTTAAATGAGGGGTTCTATATGAAAGAAGAGCGAAGAGTTTTAGGGATTGACGTTGGTTCTACAAATATTAAATCCGGATGGGTTTTAGACGGCGAAATAAGCGAGTTTAAAAATACTCCGATTAACCCTGATGAAATTGTATCTGAACTGTTTAATGTTATCGGAAGTTATGAGCTTGAGTCGGATTCTATTATTGGGGTGGGTTTTCCTGGTTTTATAGGAGATGGTGTTGTTCATAACCCGCCGAATTTGCCGGCGATTAAGGAATTGAATCTTCAGGAAAAATTACGCGGAGAAGTTAATCATCCCGCTTATGTTTTTAATGATGCGGATACTTATATCCTCGGTGAAGCTCTTTATGGTGCGGGTAAAGGAAACCGTATTGTTTTAGGTTTAACTCTTGGTACAGGAATTGGGGGAGGATTTGTAAAGGATGGGCAAGTGTATACCGGCAGTCGCGGATTTGCTTCCGAATATGGACATATGACTTTAGACCTCAATGGTCCGTTATGCCATTGCGGTAAAAAAGGATGTCTTGAGGCTTTTGTTGGAAGCTATGGTATTACAAGATTTTACGAGACTTTTGCAAACGAGCAATGTACAGTTAAGGAGGTATTCGATAGGGCTAAAAGTGGAGAAGAAAACGCTTTAAAAGCACTTAATAAAGTCGGATTTTACCTTAGTATAGGTATCAAAAATCTTGTGGAGGCGCTCGATCCTGATATATTCGTTTTAGGAGGAGGTGTAACGAAAGCGGGAAATATAATTATCGAATTGATAGAATCAAATCAACTTTCAGGTTTACGTCCGTTTGAAGATGTCCGGATAGTGATTGGAGCATTACCGGATAGGGCAGGGGCTATTGGTGCTGCTCACTGGGCGGAAGCTAAACATTATCATTAAATGGAAGAGGATTTCTGGAGCCATCTCGAGGATTTAAGAAAAAAAGTAATTATTTGCATTTTTTTCTTTATTATTTCAACCGGTATCGTATACCCTTTTTCCTCTGATATAATAAAACTTTTTACCGCATATGTAGAGAAAACCTATTTTTTTGCGCCGCAGGAAGCTTTATTTATAAGAATAAAAGTTAGTTTTATGGTTGGTTTAGTTATTTCTTTACCTTTAATGTTGCATCAGCTTTATCTTTTTGTAATACCCGCGTTAACAGATGATGAGAGAAGATTTACTTCTCCTTTTCTTATATCTCTAGCGCTTTTCTTTTACGGGGGAGTGGTTGTTGCGTACTATGTATTTTTACCATATATACTTAAAATGCTTTTATCTTTTCAAACTGATTTTATGTCGCCTCTTATTTCGGTTTCTAGATATTTTAGTTTTATTCTCTGGATATTAGCGGGTTTCGGTTTGTCTTTTGAAATGCCGGTTGTTTTTTTTCTTTTGAGTAAATTAGGTGTGATATCACCAGGTTCTCTTGTCCGGAATTGGAGATTCGCGATAATATTTATACTTATTTTTGCCGCTATTGTTACTCCCACTATCGATATTGTTACGATGCTTATAACAACATGTCCCCTGTTCTTCTTGTATTTTATTTCTATCGGCGTTTCCTTCTTCGCGGTACG
>CAYWUC010000256.1:0-2517 GCA_964461395.1 uncultured bacterium | reverse complement strand
ATATCTTTTAAGGAAGAAGGTTTTTCCGCGGGTTTGAAATATATTGTTCTTTCGATCATTGGTTCGTGTTCGATACTTGCCGGTATATTTGTTCTTTATTCGCAATTTGGAACTTTTAATATTGCTCTCATTATGGAACAGATGAATATGCTTTCAACCGGATTTGCCGTTGCCATTCTAACATTGTTTTGCATTGCGTTTGGAATTAAAAATGCCCTTATGCCTCTTCATACATGGCTTCCGGATTCTTATACGGAAACGGAATCTCCCTTTACGGCTGTTATTTCCGGTATGCTTACAAGAATGGGGATGTACGGTTTTCTTTTAATTCTTTTCGTAATAATGGGATTAAACAGGTATATTTCAGTTATGGGAGGAAATTATTCGTTTGTTTTGTCATGGTTGGGAGCGATTACAATAATTATGGGAACTTTTATTGCTCTGCTGCAGAATGACGCTAAGAAATTACTTGCCTGGCATGGGATCGGTCAGGGCGGATATATGATTTTAGGGATTGCTTACGGTTCAGCTTTTTCGGTTGCAGGGGGTATATTTCATACGCTCAACCATGCTATATATATAGTATTACTTTATTTTAGCGTGGGTGCAGTTGAATATAGAACAGGTACGAGAGACTTAAATAGCCTGGGTGGACTGATAAGAAAAATGCCGGTTGCTTTCCTCGGGGGTCTTTTGGGTATCTCGGGGCTTATAGGGGTTCCTTTAACGAATGGATTTGTGTCGAAATGGTTAATCTATAAATCGTTAATCCTTAACCATTCACCTTTTTTAGCGTTCGCGGCTCTTATAGGAACGTGGGGAACCATTCTTTCTGTTTATAAATTTCTACATAATATATTTCTGGGACAATTACCCTCAAAGTATTCAGAAATAAAAAAATCCCCATTCTCAATGCAATTTCCTATAATTGTTTTCTCAACTGCAATTATATTGTTTGGTGTTCTTCCGGGTATTCCACTCAATATAGTTGAAAAAATTATGGTAGGTATGGGATTTGAATCACTTGGTGTTAAAATTTGGGGAATTGCTTCAGAAACTGGAAGTCTTAGTACTTTAAATATTTTCTTTGCCGTTTTACTCGTGATTCTCGGAGTTTACATTTTCTACAGGACTGGATTTAAATCAAAGAGAGTTCTTCAGGAAGATACTTATGCTGCGGGACATTATATACCTAAGGATAAATACGCGTACACTGCTGAATTTTACGCGCCTTTGTTTGATATAATAAAACCTATTTTTAAAGAGTGGGTGAATATTTTCATAGAAAAATTAACTGTTTTTGGAAACAATTTATCCGATAGGATTAGGAGAATTTATGTGGGAGATCTTGGAACTTATGTGCTTTATATTGTTCTGTTCCTCGCGTTTCTACTGGTATTGAGGGGAAATATATGGTAGTATTATACGGTTTAGGTTCGATATTAATTGCTTTTATGATTGGAATATTATTCGTTGGAATCGCGAGAAAAGTGAGAGCCAGAGTCCACTGGAGATACGGTCCTCCGCTTTATCAGCCTTTAATCGATATAGTAAAATTATTTCATCAGCAAAGCGTATCTCACGGGTTTGTTTTTGATTTCGGAATCTTCTTTTCTCTTACAGGTGCGATAGTAACTTTATTTTTTATTCCAATCGGTAATATTGTTCCTCTGCGTGAGTCGGGGGGATTATTGGTTGTCCTTTATTTGATGTTAATCGCTCCGTTTGGTGTAGCCCTGTCCAGTGTGGAAGCGGCAAATCCTAACGCTTCAATAGGTATCTCGCGTAAATTCATACTGGCTCTAGGGTATGAAATTCCTTTTCTTCTAATTATTCTTTCGGTTATGACTTATTATGGGACGATATCCTTTGCGGAAATAGTGGAAATGCAGAGGGAGAGTACATGGGGCATAATTTCTATGCCGATTACAGGAATAGCTTTTTTGCTTATATTACCGGCAATGATGGGGTTAAAACCGTTTGATCAGATCGGAGCGCCTCAGGAGATTTCATCAGGACCGGAAGTCGAGTATGGAGGAATTTATCTTGCAATGTCGAGAATTCAGCACATTTTTCTGGTTTTTATAAACATTGCGCTTTTTGTTTCTCTATTTCTGGGTGGTGGTCCGGAACCGCTAACTTTCTTTTTGAAAATGTTACCGGTATTTTTCATTGTTCTTATTGTAAGCACAGTATATCCGAGATTTAGAATAGAACAGGCTTTCCGTTTTTGTGTCAGGTGGCCGACTATACTCGCTTTTTTAGGCTTACTATTCGTGGTCTGGAGGTAAATATATGGATAGAGAACAGGTTGTTAAAGCTTTAAAAGATTCAGGTAAATGGGGACATAAATATTCGCTCTGGGCTGTTTATTTTTGCACAGGCTGCGGTATAATTGAAATTCCGCCGTCGATAACATCCCGCTGGGATGCGGAACGGTTTGGCGTGATTCCTGTTGCAACCCCCAGACAGGCAAACCTCTTTTTGATTACCGGATATGTTTCTGTGAAAACATTA
>CAYWUC010000255.1:0-4123 GCA_964461395.1 uncultured bacterium | reverse complement strand
AATGGGCCTAAGTGGAATCGAACCACTCACCTCTCGCTTATCAGGCGAACGCTCTAACCGACTGAGCTATAGGCCCATTATGTGTTTAAATATATAATGGCCTGAGAAAATGTCAAGAGTAAAATAGGCGTTAACTCTGTCTTTTACGCTCTCCCAGAAGTACTATATCTCTCAAATCTTCTATATTCTTTGCCCTCATCCACCTCGTCATAAAATCTTTCGAGCTTACAATTTGAGCTATAGAAGCAAGAGATCTCAGATGAAAATTCCTCTCGTCTCTTGTTCCCACAAGTACAAAAACCGCCCTAATCGCAGGAAAATCTTTCCCGAAAACTATACCATCCTTACATCTTGCAAGAAGAATATCGAAATGTTTTTCTCCCTTGATTATAATATGCGGTATGGCAATATCAGGATTTATCGAAGTAGGGCTTTCCTTTTCTCTTTCAATAAATAGCTTATATAATTCTTTATATGAAATATCAAGAGAATCAGAGAGTTTTTTCGCGGTTAGCTCTAAAAATTCTCGCAAATCTGTTTTTCCCTCAATATCCAGTATTTCACATTTTTCAATCAATTCATCGAAACGATCCTTCTGTATTTTATCTCTTTCTCTAATTATCCCCTTTAACTCTTCTTCAAGCGAGTGTGTTGTTAATTCCTTAGCAGTGATTCTCTCAATAAGGTATAACAACGCGTATTCCTCCCTTCCCCATATCTTGCCATAAACCAGGTAGATTATAATTGCAAAAGACGCAAGTATCAAAACAATTATTAGAACCTCTATTCCCATTTCAAAAAGCAAAAAAGTATAACCGAGGATACCGGCCAATTGTATAAAAGGATAAATAGGACTCTTAAAACTAGGCCTATAATTTTGGACTCCACTTTGTCGCATAATTATAACCACAACACAAGAAAAAAGATAAGTCATTATTAAAACAGTAGAAGCAGCTTCCACCAAAAGGTCCAGCGTAAAAAACAAAGACAATATCATAAAAGCTCCGGTAGTGAGAATTGCCACATGCGGCGTGTGAAACTTCGCATTTAGCTTCTGAAAAACGCCCGGTAAAAGACCGTCACGACTCAAAGCAAGCGGATATCTTGAAGCAGACATAATACCGGCATTCGCGGTAGAAATAAAAGCAAGAATCGCGGCAATACTCAAAAGGACTCCTCCCCACCTCCCCATAAAGACCATTGCTCCGTCAGAAATAGGCGTCATAGAACCATCCAGGCGAGAAGCTCCGAGAACTCCCGAAGTTACAAAAATAACCAGAATATAAAGGATACCCACCACACAAAGAGAAAGTATCATCCCCAGCGGAATAACTTTTTCCGGATTCTCAACTTCTTCAGCAATACTTGCTATCTTTATAACACCACCGAAAGAGATAAAAACAAAACCTGCTGTGGAAAAAACTGCCGGTATACCTTTGGAAGCAAAATCCTTAAAATACTCGACCCTTATGTTCGGAATTCCTAAAATCACATAAAGAATCATGATGCCGATTAGAGCGAAAACCAACACAAGCTGCACCTTTCCTGCCTCTTTAATTCCTAATATATTAATAAATATAAATATAATGCATAACAATACAGCTATAACCTGAAAATTAAGCCCAAATAATATACTCGAAAAAGCTGCCATACCAACCAGAGCAAAAGAACTTTTCAGGGATAGAGAAAACCAGGTCAAAAAACCATCGACCGTGCCAACAACTGGTCCCATACTACGCTTAACGTAAAAATATGTACCACCGGCTTTCGGCATGGCTGAAACAAGCTCTGCTTGAGAAAGAACACCCGCCACAGCAAGAAGACCTGCCAAAAAATAAGACATTATCACAGCCGGTCCGGCTTTACTATGGGCGAGTCCCGGCAAAATGAAAATACCAGAACTTATCATCGCTCCGGACGCGATACAAAAAACATGAACGAGACTAAGTTTCTTTGCCGATTTTAGTTTAGCCATAATACATAATAATTAATGATTCTTGTTATGTCAAGGAAGTCCTTGTTGAATGTGTTGTAGCTTTTTCCCCTTTATGGTTCGATTGCCATTTAAGGGACATTGGGCTTTCCGGTTTTTGAATTCTCGATTCGTAATTTTACATTTTATCGGTTTTGTCGCGTTATGCTTTTGCTTAAAATTATTTTAGGTTGTGGGTGGGGTTTTAATAAAGAAAAATCAAAAAAATAAAATTCCTCCTTTACTTTTTTGATTTTTTCCATAATTTTATTATATACAATTTGAAATTTAGATTATGTAATATATTTTGATATTTATGAAAGATAATAAGAAGAAAAATAAACAACTAACAAAGAAATTAAAAAACTTGCAGGGTAAAATCTCTAAGCTCAAGGAAATTGAAGATCGTTCACAACAATTAGAGAAGGATTTAATTCGTGAACGTAGACTATTCGAAAGTTTTCTTGATAACATTCCTATTTCAGTTTATTTCAAGGATAAAGAAGGACGATATCTTCGAGTGGGTAGAGCTTTTGTAGAGCAAAAGGGAGCTCCTTCAGTGGATTCGACAAATGAAGTAATAGGCAAGACCGATTTCGACCTTTTTCCAAAAGAGCTTGCGAAATTAGCCCGTAAAGACGAATTGCAAATAATGAGAACAGGGGAACCTATTATAGATAGGGAAGAATCGGAAACTGTAGACGGTGAAAAAGTATACTTATTGACCACTAAAGCCCCTTTAACTGATGAAAAAGGCAATATAACAGGAATAATAGGCATTACAATGGAAGTAACAGAAAAAAAAGAATTGGAGGAAAAACTAAAAGAAAAACTGACGGAACTTGGAGAAAAAGTTATCTTCAAAAGTAATCTACTTTCTTCTCTTCTCGAAAACATACCTGACAACATCTATTTCAAGGATAAAAAGAGCCGTTTTATTACCGTAAGCAAATCTTTAAGTAAGTGGATCGAAGCAGGTGATCCTTCGGAAATGATAGGAAAAACTGATTTTGATTATTTCACAAAAGAACATGCAGAGCCAGCTTTCCAGGATGAACAGAAAATAATCAAAACTGGCAAGCCAATTAAAGCAAAAGTAGAAAAAGAGACACACTCTGACGGAAAAATAACCTGGGTCTCCACAACCAAGATTCCGAGGTACAACGAAGAAGGAAAAGTAATCGGCACATTAGGTATTTCTAGGGATGTAACACAACAAAGAGAAACAGAAGAACAATTAAAAGAAAGTGAGGCAAGAAATCGGGCAATACTTTCCGCGCTACCCGATCTGTTATTCCAAATAAAAAAAGACGGCTCCTTTATCGCCTACTACACAGGAAAAGAAAGCAAACTGTACGCGAGACCTGAAGATTTTATAAATAAAAAAATACAGGACGTACTACCAAAAGGTATAGCGGAACAAACCATAAAAAATATTAAAGAAACAATCAAAACAGGTAAAATCGTAAGTTTCGAATACAAGCTTAACGTTAAAGATGAAATAAGAGAATGGGAAGCACGAATCTCTAAAATAAATAAAGAAACTGCTATAGTTTTGATAAGAGATATGACCGATATGAAAAAAGCAGAAAAAGAAATTTACAAATTGAACGATCTTATAGAACAATCAACAAACTCGATTCTGAGGATAAACCCGGAAATGCGTATCGATTACGCGAATAAAGCAACAAAAAAACTATTTGGCTATACTTTTTCCGAACTAAAAGGAAAAACTCTCGAGTTTTTAATCGCGGAAGCTGATTCGGAAGAAATCCACAAGAAAATATCCGAAAAAGTTTCAAGAGGAGAAACATACTCAAAAGAACATTTAAATATAAGAAAAGACGGATCGGTTTTTTTCTGCCTTATGAATGTTATACCGCTTTTTGACAAAAATGGTAAAATCTACGGTTATATGGCTTCTCTTATGGACATATCAAAAGAAAGAAAAGCGAGAGAAGAACTGGTTTTTCGAAAAAATTTATTGGATTCTCTTTTAGAGTTAACTCCTGATGAGATATTTTTCAAAGATAGGGATTGTCGTTACCTGGAGGTTAGCGCCTCTAAAGCGAAAAGGTTTGGTATTCCTGAAGAAGAGATAATAGGCAAAACAGATTTTTCCTTTTTTGAAGAAGAGGTAGCAGAAAAGTA
>CAYWUC010000254.1:0-3145 GCA_964461395.1 uncultured bacterium | reverse complement strand
TTAACATGGTCGACCATATCTCCGTCGACTCTGAATCTAATAACGGATTCATTTTTTTTAGGCTCTATATGTATATCACTCGCCCGGCTTTTAATTGCCTCCTGCAGGATACTATTGGTTATAGTTATTACAGGCCCACCCACTCCATCTATAACTTTGTGTTTTTCTTCTTCTTTTTTTTGGAACACCTGAGTCACGTACCTTTCATTTACCCCCTTAGTTTCAGCTTCCTGCCTCTTATACTCTTGCTTCTTACTTAATTCTTCCTCCTCCACAAATTCAGGTTCTTTAAAAAGCTTTTCTATATTCTCAGGTTCGCTTACCAGAAATCTCGAATTGGGAGATATGTCCCAGAAACTATCCAGAGAATCCAGCAAATCCCAATCAAAGGGATTGCTTATTACCAATGCTTCCTCACCCGAAGGCTCGATTCTGGGGACAATAAGATTTTTTTTGCAAAACGCTCCGGGAAACGTACCGAGATGCACGTTCTGGATTTCTATCGTCGGAGTGTAAGGCAAACCAAGAAAACCGCTAATATACTCGGCCATTTTTTTATTGCTAAGATTTATCTCGGAAGCGAAAGAATATATATCACGGGGAGTTATTTTAAATAATCTTTTTTTGTTTTCTTTGTTTAAATTTAAACTGTATGATAAGAACTTAATAAATCTATTAAAATCTAATGGTTTGATGTTTTTTCTGATACCCGAAGGACGTTCGGAAAGCTTTTTCCATCGTTTTCCGGTTTTTACATGTTTATCAATTATAGAAAGAAGGTTCTCTTTTTTAATAGGTTTCACCAGATAATCCACTCCTCCCACGCAAAATGCTTTCGCTTTATCTTTATCACTCTCTAAAGCAGTCAAGAAAATAACAGGAATAAACTCCGTTTCTTTATCTTTCTGCAGGTTTGAACAAACGGTATATCCATCCATAGAAGGCATATTTATATCCAGCAAAACAACATCCGGTTTTTCCTCTTTAACTTTTTCTATTCCTTCTGTCGGACTTATAGACGTTATAACTTCATATCCTGCGTCAGAAAGGATTCTTTCCACTAATTTAAGCATATCCTGATTGTCATCGATGTAAACAACCCGAGCCTTTTTATTCATTTACGATTTCAACTCTCCCCAGATAATCTTTAAGTTCAGATACATTGTTTTTTATTTCTTCCGCGTTTTTTTCTTTCGCGGATGTTTCAATCGTTTTTCCTAACTCGGTTATACCATCGAACCCGTAAATGGAACCGGACCCTTTCATACTGTGTCCGAGCCTCTCTATTGTTTCAAAATCTCCATTCTCCAGAGATTCATTGATTTTCTTTATATCTTTTTCCTTGTTCTCGAGAAAATTCGGAATAAGCTGAACAGCATACGCGGGAACTTTAACTAAAATTTTTCCCCCGCCTTTTTCACCTTGCATTATTTAAACCTCCATTTTTACTTTTGCAATTCGCAACTTTTACACAATTTCGCCCGGCCTGTTTAGCCGCGTAAAGAGCCTTATCAACATCACTTACAAACGAATTCGTTTTTTTGCTCTTTTCGGGTTTAACTGTAGCAACTCCTATGCTTATTGTAACATATTTACTCGCGGACGATTTTCCATGTTTTATTTTTAATTTTTTTGTTTCACTTAAAAACCGATTAGCGACCTCGAGAACTCCTTTTTCGTCAGTATTAGGAAGAACTCCAATAAATTCTTCCCCCCCGTATCTACATAAAAAATCTTTAGGTCTTTTTAAAGCGTCGTTTAAGATACCGGCGACTTTTTTCAAACAATCATCACCCTTTAAGTGACCGTATGTATCATTATACGCTTTAAAGCAATCGATATCGACCATTATAAGCGAAATAAATTCTTTCTCCCTTATAGCATTCTTCCATTCACCGATAAAAAACTCCTCAAAATAACGCCGGTTTGGAACATTAGTTAGACCATCCCTGTATGACATACGAGTCAATTTCTTATTTGCTTCGTCGAGCAGCTCAGCCATCTCCGTTATCTCTCTTTCTCTTTCTTTCCTGCTGTCTGTTTCTCTCTTTAGTTTTAAAGCGGAATGAACCCTGGCTAAAAGCTCGGTTTTATTTATCGGTTTTGTTATATAATCGATGGCTCCCACCTCAAAAGCGGACTGTAGGTGATTTTCTTCCCTGTGAGCTGTTATCATTATAATAGGAATATCTTTTAGTTTTTTATCCTTTTTGATTACTTTACAGGCTTCTATACCGTCTATATCAGGCATATTTATATCCATTAAGATAAGGTCTATATGTTCTTTTTTATAACTATTTTTTAAGCCAAGTGTTTCGAAAGCCTGATCGGCCGATTTAACAAGATGTATCTTTTTATACCCTTTCTCGCTTAAAATCGACTTAAGCACTAATAACTGGTCTTCTGAATCATCAACAATAAGAATATCCATTTAAAATCCTTATTTGCATATATTATAGGATACGATTTTTTTCTTAAAAGTAAAGGGGGTTTTTGTAAAATAAAGAATCACCACAGAACCGCAAAATCGTTGGATCGTTAGATCGTAAAAAAATCCGAACCAACGAACCCACCACCCAAAGAACCAATTAAGATAAAAGGAACCACTGATTACACAAGATTTCTCAAACGACCTAACGATTAAATCATCCGCTTTTCCGTGTGAAAATTTTTTCCTTGACATTATAATTATAATCTGTATAATTTTAGAGTAAGCCAACTCAAGCAAAAGGGGGAAATCACGAAAAGAGTATTAATTTTTACCGTTTTCAATTTATTTTCCGCTTTTTTTCTCTCAGCGGACAATTTGCTCCTTAACCCGGGTTTCGAGTTATGGACAGAGGATGTCCCCGATAATTGGACACATAAGACGGGTATTGCTGTTTTTAAAGAAGATGGATTATCCCACGAGGGAAATTTTAGCCTTAAAGATTCTCTTACCACACAAACGCAAGAAAATGCCGATTTAATAAGCAACCCAATTAAAGTTTCTCCGGGAGTAGCCTGTACCCTAAGAGTATGGGTCTATGATAATGACCCTGCCGGTAAGCTCAGACTCGTAGCCTGCTGGAATACTGGAAATTCAGACTGGGGCCCTTATTCGGCTGACAGCTCTCTCTGGCAGCAGCTAGAGCTTGTCACAAAC
>CAYWUC010000253.1:0-2080 GCA_964461395.1 uncultured bacterium | reverse complement strand
ATACTTCTTCCGCTTTTTCTCCTGTACGTAAGCTTTCCGCTTCGGCAAAATCGGGTCCCGCGACTTTAATTATCGACGGTTTCGCTCTGGGTCTTAATTCTACTATTATTCCTGTGGTGACTGTAAGTGTTTCGATACTTCTTGCTTTTTTCTTTGCGGGTGGTTTTGATAGTTTTGTAATGGGTCTATACGGAGTGGGTTTAGCCGCTGTAGGTATGCTATCGACTCTCGGTATAACTCTTGCTTCGGATGCGTACGGACCAATTGCCGATAACGCCGGAGGAATAGCGGAGATGAGTGAGTTAGGCAAAGAAGTCAGGGTAAAAACAGATCAGCTCGACGCGCTCGGTAACACAACTGCCGCGACAGGTAAAGGTTTTGCGATAGGTTCAGCTGCTTTTACTGCGTTGGCTTTAATTGCCGCGTATTTAACCGAAATAAAAATGGCTTTGACCCGTCTTGGAATAGAAGCTATAACTCTTGGGGAACGTGTTATAAGTGTCGGCAGCGTCAGTTTTCTCGAGCTCGCTGATTATTACAATCTGAGTTTGCTTAACCCGATAGTTTTAGCAAGTCTTTTGATTGGTGCGGTTATTACTTTTCTTTTCTGCGGTATGACTATGAGTTCTGTAGGCATAACAGCCCGGGCGGTTATAGGAGAAGTAAGAGAACAGTTTAAAGACCCGGATATACTTGCAGGGAAGAAAAAACCCGATTACGCGAGAACGGTTGCTATTGTTACTAAAGCCGCGCAGAAGCAGATGATAATTCCTTCTTTAGTAGCAATAGTCTCTCCTATACTCATCGGTTGGGTTTTTGGAGTTGCGGGTGTTGTTGGTTTTCTTGTGGGTGCGCTCGCGTCCGGTTTTGCTCTGGCTGTTTTTATGGCTAATGCCGGAGGCGCGTTTGATAACGCGAAAAAATATATAGAAGAAGGAGCTCACGGAGGAAAAGGTTCCGATGCCCATAGGGCTGCGGTTACCGGAGATACTCTCGGTGATCCGATGAAAGATACTTCAGGACCTTCGCTTAATATTCTTATAAAGTTGATGAGCATTCTTTCCGTTATTACTGCCGGATTCGTTGTAGCATTTAGTCTTTTTAAATAATAACAGAGAATGAGAAAATGTGTAGATGAGTGGATGGGTAAATAAATACCTATCCGTTTGTCTACTCATTTTCTGTTTAATAATATGGATTGGGAAAAAGAATTAAAGGAATTTATAGATAATAAAACCGCAATAATGGGTATCGGTTCGACATTGAAAACCGATGACGGTGTCGGTGTTTTTATCGCCGAAAAGCTGGAAGATATGGGTATTGAAAATGTTATTGTGGCAGAGGCTACACCCGAACACTGGTTGGGGTTTCTCACCAGGAAAAAATTTGAAAAGCTTTTGATTGTGGATAGTGTTCTTTTTGGTGGAGAGAAAGGGGAAATTAGACTTTTTGATTTACAGGAAATAAGCGAGCGATTCGGTCTTACTCATTCTTCTTCTCTTCATCTTTTTTATGATTTTATTTCCGAGGAAGGCGAGGTGAAAGAACTTAAAATTCTAGCTATCATGCCGGAAAGTTTAGAAGTAGGGGAGAGTTTATCCCCGGTTGTGATGAGAAGTGCCGAGAAGATTATTCTATTTTTTAAGAATTTTCAATAAATCTGTCATTTTACTTATATTGTAAGTAGCTACACCGATTCTTGAACCCTCGGGGGCAAAAAAACACGATTTTATACCGGCTGAATTGGCGGCTTCTATATCGAGGATTCTATCTCCGACACCGAGAGTTTCTTCTTTTTTTAATTTATATTTATCGATAATATAATTAAAGCTTGCGGGATCGGGTTTTAGCGGAAAATTCGCGTCGGAACTCACGGTTTCGATGAAATATTTGTTAAAGTCATTTTTCGTCAGAAATTCATTTAAGCTTTCAGAGCCCCGGTGAGTAATGAGGAAATTCCCTCCACGTTTTGAGGCATATTCGAGAACTTCTTCTACTCCTTCGAATGGTTTGCCCTCGAAATTCAATTCTCCGAAGTATTTTTTTCTGAAATTTTCGGAAAACTCTTCTGTGTCTATAT
>CAYWUC010000252.1:0-2312 GCA_964461395.1 uncultured bacterium | reverse complement strand
GTCTAAATTTGTCATCAAGTCGAACATCTCTAAAAATACTTTCCCTGCCATTTCCGCGTCTGCGCCTGCTCTGTGGGCATCATCATAAGGGATTTTGAAATACTCTACAATGCTGGATAAACTATGGCTGGAAATAAAAGGCAAATAAATTCTGCTTAAGTTAAACGTATCATAAGTTATATTGTTAAGGGAAAAACTTTTTTCTAAAAAACTAATATCAAAATCAACATTATGGCCTACCAGAGGGTTGTTTCCTATAAATTCCTTAATTTCCGGAATAATTTTTTCTAAAGAAGGGCTTGAGAGAAGTTCTTTTTGTTTAATCCCTGTTAGTATTAAGACATGATCAGAAACAGTTTTGCCTGGATTCACAGTTTTGCAAAATCTTTCTTCGATTTTTCCTTTGTTAAAATGAATTAAACCAACTTCTATTATAGTTTCTTTTTTTGGGTCAAGCCCGGTAGTTTCAAGGTCGACAGCAACAAAGGATTCAATCGTTTCCATTTATAAGTCCTTTTAACTGACTAATTTCTTTGGAGGTAAGTTCTCTGTATTCCCCGGGTTTAAGATTAGAAAGACTAAGACAGCCTATTGTTATTCTTTTAAGTTTTTCCGCTCTATACCCTAACATCCCGAGCATCCTCCTTATTTCCCGGTTTTTCCCTTCTTTAAGCGTAATAACAAGCTTTTTTCCTCCTGGGAAAGTGACTTTACTTGCCTTCAGATAATCATTCCCAACCTGAATTCCTTTCTCCATTTTTTTGAGCTCTTCTCCCGGGACTCTCGGCAACGTGATTTCATATTCTTTTTCGATTTCAAAAGAAGGGTGAGTTAAGCCATGTACTAAATCTCCGTCATTTGTAATTAAAAGAAGTCCCTCGGAATCCTCATCCAACCTGCCTGCCGGGACCAAACCTTTGTTTTTTGTGGGTATCAAATCCATCACGGTCTTTCTTCCCAATTCGTCAGAAACGGAAGTAATAACTCCTCGCGGTTTATTTAAGATTATATAAGTCCACTTTCCGGGAATTTTAAGCCGTTTACCTTTGAATTCTATTAAGTCCTTTTCTGGGTCGACCTGAAAAAAAGGCTCAGATATGACTTCACCATTTACTTTAATGACCCCCGCCTCAAGCAGAGTCTTCGCTTCCCTTCTGGACGTCAATCCCGCTCTTGCTAAAAAACGCTGAATCCTCATCTTCTATCTCAGGTAAATCTCCAAGAGATTCTAAATGAAATGCTTCCAAAAATTTCCCGGTGGTTCCATATAAAAAGGGGTGCCCAAAAACGTCTTCCTTGCCGACAACTTTTATTAAACCGGCATCTTGAAGTGTATGAATTACCCCGGAACTATCTACTCCTCTTATCGTTTCTACATCTCTCCTCGTTACAGGCTGCCTGTACCCGATTACTGCTAGTGTTGTTAATGCGGCTTTTGATAGATATAATTCTTTTTTCCCCGATAAATTTTTTATTATTTCGGAGAATTCGGGTTTGGTAAAAAGGCTATATCCTTTGTTTACTTTTCTGAGCACAAAAGCTCTATCGGTTTCCTCATATTCCTTTTCTAATAGAGCGAGCTTTTTTTCCACAAGCCCAACAGTACAGCCTAAAACATCAGCTATCCTCCTGGAACTTAACGGTTCTGATGAAGCAAACAATAGAGCTTCTATCGATTGTTTAATATCTTCAGTAATCTGCATATTTCCTCGATTTTTAATATATAACCAATCCAGACAAAAATCAAGCCAAAAACGAATCCTCCTATAATTAGAGAAGAAAAATAGCCTAATGTTTTTTGTAAATATATGACAGGAATAGTGGCTATAAAAGAAAGCAGCATTATTCGCAGAAGAAAAAATTTTAAATCCAAAAGTGCTTGGCGATATGGTTTTATCAGCAAAACAAACTGTACTATTCCAGAAAGAGAAACTGCGAGAGCCAGCCCTTTAACTCCCAAAGAATTTAATAAGATTATTGCTAAAACAATATTAACGATCATAGCAATATAACTTATTTTCATTGGGGTTTTTGTGTCCTTCCGGGAAAAATAAACGTTTCTTATAACTTTATTTCCCGCAATAAAAGGTATTCCTAAAAGGTAAAACAAAAGGATAGCGGCGGTACTTGCTGAATCCTGCATAATAAAAGCGCCATGCTCGTATATAACACGAACCGCGGAAAGACGAACAGATAAAAGAAAAAAAACAGCAGGGATAGAAAGAAACAAAACAGCTCTGAGAGAGGATAATATATAAGGATATTGATCGAGATTGGTTGCTGCTTTCCTCGAAAGTTCAGGGAGAGAAACT
>CAYWUC010000251.1:0-3698 GCA_964461395.1 uncultured bacterium | reverse complement strand
TACTTATTAATTTAATTTTGCCAAATGTAATAGGGATGCTTCAATAAAGGCGTGATTAATGAATAAAGCTAAGGTTGTTGTTTTTGGTAAACCGGAAGCAAGGTAAGAGTACACTGATCCAACAATTGGTTCCCGGAACTTTGGATGTCGAATATGGGGGTAGGACAGTAGCATTGGATTATGGAAAAATTATTTTCAGGGGGCAGGAATTTCATCTCTTTGGAACTCCCGGTCAATCACATCTAACTCCTGTACGTGAATGTCTGACACAAGGTATAGATTTTGCAATATTTGTAATGGACAATTCACGCCATTTAGACAAGGAAGATATAGAATTATTAAAAGAATTGGAAGCTTTAAATGTCCCTTATCTTATTTTCGTTAATCAAAAGCCGGAAATTAATCCGGAGAAAAGAAAAATCGATAGATTGCTAACAGATTTTACGAAGCCCTTTCAAGTTATTGAAGGTTCGGCAAAAACCGGAGATGGTTTATCTAAGTTGTTGTTTGCACTGGAGGATGTGGTTGATTTAATAAGGCAGAAGGATGATTGAATTTTTAAATTGAAGTGAATACGTTAATTTACGGAAAGGATATTGCGAAGGTTAAAGTTAAAACCTGGAAACTCTTCTTCCAATTAGTGTAAAAATTGTTTAAGTCTTTGGTATAGTTGGCCAAAGAATTCAATTGCTTCTGAATCTTTCACCTCAAGAGTCCATATCGCGGCAAAGCCGCTAAAATGTAAAGATTAAATATCAAAATGAAAAATGGCAGATCAAAGTTCAAAAATGAATAAAAGAAACAGAGAAACAACGAATCACACGAATAACACAAATAAATTAAAAAAAATTACCACAGAGTACACAGAGAAAAACAGAACACACAGAGGACACAGAGAAAAAAACATTAAACCACGAAACACACAAAATACACTAAACCCCACTACCCCTTTTGGCTTTGTGTTTAAAAAAACATACTAAAAAAATAATTAGCCACGGATCTACACGGATAAACACAGATAAAAATAAACGAAAAAATCTTGAGTTAATATAGTGAAATCTCGTGGTTAAAAATGTTTGGGAGTGGAGAGTTTTTATTCCTTGACATATAAAATCAAATTCATTATAATACTCAAAAAGGAGGAGATATGCGAAAATTGTTTTTATTGTTTTTTTGTTTGTTACTTATTTCCGGCTGCGGAGGCGGCAGAACAGTTAAGAGAATAGCCACAGAT
Organism: uncultured bacterium; assembly: GCA_964461395.1. Classification (GTDB taxonomy): domain Bacteria; phylum Hydrothermota; class UBA3072; order UBA3072; family UBA3072; genus JAFGHJ01. Next base: position 2,464 of record CAYWUC010000251.1, on the reverse strand, counting down.
GAAGTTACGGATCTCTCAGGAAGATGGAACGACACGGATTCGAGACTTGTAGCAGAAAGCATGATTTCCGAAATGTTATCCCGCCGCTGGGTTATCGATTTCGAACAGGATAAATTAAAAGAACCCGTAGTCATCGTCGGCTCAGTCGTAAACAAGAGCTCTGAACATATAGATGTAGAGGTCTTTATAAAAGATATAGAAAGAGAACTGATAAACTCGGGTAAAGTTAAATTTGTTGCTTCAAAAAATGAAAGAGAAGAGATAAGAGAAGAAAGAATGGATCAACAGATGTACGCTTCCGAGAAAACAGCCAAAAAGCTCGCAGAGGAAGTAGGCGCCGATTACTTCTTAATAGGTTCGCTTTACTCGGTAGAAGATTGGTTCGAAGGGAAGAAGGCTATCCTGTACACAATAAACCTCGAATTAATCAACGTAGAAGAGAATACCAAAGCCTGGATAGGAAATAAAAAGATAAAGAAACTTATTGAACAAAGCGGATATAAATGGTAGTGAATGTTTTCTAAACAGTATTTTACTGTTTTACTGTCGTTTTTAATACTGCTTGTTATAAATTGCGCCTACATACAAACACAGGTAAGGCATTATAAAGACATAGAGGAAGATTTTTCCTCCCGTTTTTACAGCAGAGCGGCAGAACGAATAGAAAAAGCCAGAAATGAGGGCAAGTATGAAGGTAAAGACAAAGTCCTGTATTACCTGGATATGGGAATTGCTCTACATTTTGCCGGAAGATACAAAGAGAGCAACGAACATCTTGATAAAGCGGAATTTGCTATCGAGGAAAATTTCACCAAGTCCATTTCAAAGATGACAATTTCGTTCTTATTAAACGATAACGCTCTCGATTATTCCGGAGAAGACTACGAGGATGTCTTTACAAACATAATAAAAACTCTCAATTATATACATTTACAAGACCAGGAAAATGCTATGGTCGAAGTAAGAAGAATAAATTTAAAATTGAATAAACTCCGGGATAAATATTCTAATATGGCAGAACAGCTGAGTAAGAACGAAAAACTTCAGGGAGACGAAACTGATATTAGTTTCAATCCCGGAGAAACAAATCTCAGATATTCTACTACAGGTAGTTATTTATCTATGCTCGGGTATAAAAGTATGGGTAAATGGGACGACGCCGAGATCGACAGAAAAAAGCTAATTGAAGCTTCTTCAGGCGGGTTGGCAGATTTCTCTAAAGAAGTATTATCAACGACAAGCGATAGCATGATTCCCGTTTATACTCTGTGTTTCACAGGGAAAAGCCCGGTCAAGATACAATCTACTCTGCTGCTCGACTTCGACCCGGATTTGAACATGGCAAGAATTATGCTGCCCGACAAAAAAGACAAAGAAATTAATTCTTTCAGATATAGAGGGGACAATGAATTGCATGTAAAATTCGCTGTTCCCACAATTGTAAAAAGAAAAACCAGAATAGACGCTATCAGAACAATCATAGACGGTAAATCTTACGGAACAATGTATTTAATCGAAGACCTCGGTCAAATAGCGGAGGAAACTTTCAAAGTCAAAAAACCGCTTATTTACCTTAGAGCCGCATTAAGAACCTTAATCAAAACCGCTATCGACTCTGAAACAAAAGAAAAAATAGATAAGAAATATGAAGAAAAGAATAACGAAGAAAATAAAGAGGATAAAAAACAAGAACTCGAGGAGAGGGGGAAAGATAAATTTATGGCGGGTTTACTTAAATTCGCGGTAGACGCCATAACCGACGTAACTGAGAATGCGGATCTCAGATGTTGGAGAACAATGCCCGGAAAAGTTTACGGAGGAAAAATCGACCTTAACCCGGGTGAATATGAAATCACTTTTGAATATTTAGACAGACATGGCAATGTAATCGATTTGGAGAGAAAAAAACTTTTTGTAAACAAAAATGATTTGAATATAATCGAGGGGGTATCTTACAGATGATTAAAAAGATTTCTTTCATAGTCTTAATATTATCTTTGATTTTCGGGTGCGCTTCGAGCAGTTCAAGAACAGAATCCAGCAATTTCCCCGAATGGATTGAAAATCCCGATGCCTTATATCCAAAAAGGCTCTATCTGACTGCCGTATCTAGCGGAAGTTCCCTCGATGAAGCAAGACAACGTTCGATTGGGACTCTTTCCAACATTTTCTCAGTAAACGTAAAACTCGACAGAAGGATTTTGGAAGCATATTCGGAGAAAAAGAAAGAGAATGAAATGGACTGGGAACATTCCGTAAATCTTGTAAACAGAAGTGTTCTTACGAGTGACAACGAACTTATCAATGTAAGAACGGCAAAAACTTATTTCGATGAAAAGACCGCGACTTTTTATGTGCTTTCCACAATAAGTAAAGCGGAAACGGAAATGTTGTATCTCGAAGAGATACAAAAAAATGATAGGTCTCTCGTAAGCTTTTACAAAGAAGCGAATCTCGCCGATAA
>CAYWUC010000250.1:0-7652 GCA_964461395.1 uncultured bacterium | reverse complement strand
ATTCGATTTCATCTTTTTCCGGAAGAGGATGGACAACAGACGGAAGAATAAAACCGGAGGTCGTTGCCCCCGGAGGCAGCGATCCCTTTACTCAACACAGACATTTTATCTGGGGAACAACTTCAAACACAACCTGGGCAGGAGATTCGGCCCACGCGGAATTAAGGGGAATGGTAGGTACATCACAGGCTGCGCCTCAAATATCCGGAGCCTGCGCTCTGATAAGGCAGTACTTTACCGATGGTTTTTATCCGACCGGTGATACACTATCCGGAACTCCCATATCTCCCTCTGCAGCGCTTATAAAAGCTACCCTGATTGCCTCCACAGTCGACTTGGACAATGGAATTCCTATCCCGAACCAGGCGGAAGGTTGGGGAAGAGTGGTACTTGATAACGCCCTGTACTTTTCGGGAGAATCGAAAGTATTGGAAATATCCGACAATACTTCCGGAGTATCGACAGGTGATTCAGTTGTGACAACGGTTAATGTTATTAATACATCAGAACCATTGAAGTTTGTTCTCGCGTGGAGTGACACAAGCGCTGCCCCCATGGTCAGTTCCTCATTAATTAATGATCTCGACTTAACAATAACAGCACCCAACAGTAATAGATACAAAGGCAATGTGTTTTCAGGCGGATATTCGGGGATAGGAGGCTTCGCGGACAGGAAAAATAACGTCGAAGTTGTCTGGCTGTCCTCACCCGTTCAAAGCGGAACTTACACGATTACCGTTAAAGGATATAACTGCCCAAACGGCTCTATACCATTCGCTATAAGCGCGGTTGGTGGATTCGAAGGAGGAAGCGGTATTGACTATCCGGACAAACACGATACAAAAAATCATAGATATTTAACAATAAAAAGTCCTTTCGTAAACAAAACAGATATTCAAATGAATATAATAAATACTTCACATGTCAATTTATCGGTTTTTGATAAAGCCGGAAGAAAAATGATAACGCTTCTTGATGAAAAAATAAATCCTGGTACTTACTCCGCTAAAATAGGAGAGAATTTCAGCTCAGGAGTTTATTTCGCGGTCTTAAAAATAAACGGAAAGAAGGTTGAAGAAAAGAAGATTATAAAAATAATAAAATGATAAAAGGTTTAATGGGAAACAGATAAACACAGACGAATAGGATTTATTTTTGCTGCCTATTAATGAATAACTATTTCATCAAATAACCGATTAACTAATTCAAATAATCTACATACAGAACTTGACTTTATACAATCTCTTTTTATACTAAAATCGCTATGTTTTTAATTATTATTTCTCTTTTTCCTCCTTTAAGGAATGCGGAGGAATTCGGTTTCGGAAATATACCTGAATTACCAGAAAAGATTCTTTCCGTTACATATCAAAATTTATACTCTATCCCCGAACTTCAAACAGTACAACTCACTTATTCAACCAATATATACGGATTAGGAATTTCTCACTTCGGCTCTTCCTTATACAGAGAATCGAAAATAAATGGTGCCTTAAGAAAAGAAATAGATAAAACTATTTTCATAATAGAGCCAGCCATTCTATACTTACTACAGGAGGATGAAAACAATTTAGGGTTAAGCGCCGATTTTCTTATCGGTTATTCTATAGAAAATCATGGAATTTATCTTAAAGCGTGTAATCCTGTTTCCTGGATAAGAAACAGCAGTATCTCCTCAGAATTGGAAGTATGTGGTATTTATTCAGACGAGTGGAATAAAATAGGAATAAAGATTAATTTTACGGAAAATTGGGGTATCGGTTTAGGTTTTGGTTACGAAATAAAATTTCCGACTTTTGATGCGTCTCTTGGATTATTGACAAATCCTTTAATCCCTACCGCCGGATTTTCATTTAAACTATCACAAACCAAATTCGCTATTGGGATACAAAATCACCCGGATCTTGGGCTATCTGAAACAATAACTGTAAATTATATTAAAGGTAATTGAAAAACAAAATACAGGAGAAAAATTAATATGGAAGAAAAAACGATCGAAGAAAAGAGAATATTTACCGGGAATATTTTAAATCTTAACGCAGACAGAGTTGCCCTTACAAACGGTATAAAAACTTTTAGGGAATATGTTACACATCCCGGAGCCGTGGCCGCTCTTCCTTTTCTTACAGCAACCGAAATCCTTCTTGTTAAACAATACCGTTACGCAACCGGCAAACACCTCCTCGAAATACCTGCGGGAACAATAGAAAAAAATGAAATTCCGGAAGAAACCATTATAAGAGAACTTCAAGAGGAAATAAACTATAAGCCAGGATCTCTTGAAAAACTGGGAAGTATTTATCTTACACCCGGTTATAGTAACGAAAAAATTCACTTATTTATAGCTACAGAATTAAAAGCATGCAGCCTAAAATCCGAAGAGGATGAAAAGATAGAAATTGTAAAGATAAAAACAGAAGAAGCCATAACAAAGATAAACTCGGGTGAAATAAAAGATGGAAAAACTATTATTGCTATTTTGTCTTATATCAACAGATCAATTTGAGATCGACCAGGAAATAACACAAACACCTGAGTTTTTAGAAAGAATAAGAAGGTTAAAGGAAGACCCTATCGATATAAATACTGCCAGGGAAATCGAATTACTGCTTATACCATATATCGATAAATATCTCGCGGAAAGAATAATTAAATACAGGGAAAAGCACAAGTTCGAAAAAAAGGACGAGTTACTGCTGATCGAGGGGGTAACGCCTTATCTTTTTGATAGAATTAAAAATTTCATTACGGTGGATATAAAAAGAAAAAGAAGGAAAATTAAGGGAATCGATTTCTTATCTCGATTCGAAAGAAAAACAGATGAATCTGAATATAAAACTTATAACAGAATTATTGTACCTTTAAAAAATGTTCTGGTAAGTGGTGTATGCGAAAAAGATTACGATGAAAAAAACTATCTGGATTATTACGCTTTTTCAATCTATATTCCCGAAAAACTTATTATAGGTGATTATGACCTCGATTTAGGCATGGGTATCATCTTCGGAAAACCGGATTTTTTCTACCGCAGTGCGGGAATTATACCGGGAGAAAGGGGCTTTAGCCCTCACCGTTCGACTTATGAGGAAAATTTTTTCAGGGGTATCACCTACGGGTGGAGCGATTTTATGATTTTCGGTTCATACATTGATACAAAAAACTGGGGAAAAGAAAAATTTCTTGGTACAAGTTATAAATTTTCTTCAATAAGACTAACGGGTGGAATTAGCCAAACCGAAGAAAATGGAAAATTTGGCGTCTGGTCTTTTTACGCGGATAAATCACTCGCTGGGAATCTATTTCGTTTCGAATTAGCAAGCGGAGGAGAAAATCCAACCGAAAACAAGAACAATTTATCCTATTCTATGGGCATGGATAACGGAAAAGGGTTAAAAGCGATTTATGTAAATATTAAAGATTCTCTGCCAACTCTCAGAAACTCACCTTTTTATAAAGATGAAGAAGCTTTATACATAAATTATACCAAAAAACTTTCACCAGATATTTCCTTCGGAATCTTCACAGAACTTTCGAGAAAACTTTCCTCGATGGAACCCTTTGACAGAATAGCAGAATTTCATATATACTGGGAACCAATTAAGAACTTACAACTCAACAATAGAATAAAAACAAGAAAAGAACAAATAAACGGGAGATTCGACGTAATACACAAAGTAAAAGATATAACTTTTAAAAGCCGATTTGAAGTCTTAAACGACTCTGACGGTTCAGGCTTTATGGCCTTTACATCCTTCCGTTATTCTAAAGATTACGTTCTGGAAGGACGTCTGGTCCTTTATGAAACGGAAGACTGGGCATCTAGGATTTACGAGCATGAAAACGATTTACCCGGAAAATTCACAATAAAGCAATTGTATGGTTCCGGGAAACGTCTGTATCTCATACTCGGAGAAAAAACTTTACCTGTGAATATTTATTTAAAGTGGGGCATCAATTTTAAAGACACCGCTAAAAATGAAGTAGGGTTAGCATTTCAACTATGAAATACTATCAAGTAGCCGTTCCAATCGATAAATTTTGTCTCTTTACTTACAAGGGAAAGAAAGATTTAGTCTTAAAAGGAGGAAGCGTCGTCCGCGTACCCTTCAGAAACAAAACCCTTTACGGCGTAGTAATCGAAGAAGGAAAATATTTTAAAGGCGCGAAGGAAATCCGTGAAAAGATTATGGATTTACCGAAAGATTTATTCAAACTATGCGAATGGATTTCAAAGTACTACGTCTGCCCTATTGGCATAGTCTTCTCTTTTTGTCTTCCTCCTATGATGAAGAGATTTAAACTTTTTGAAGAATCTCCTAAAAAGAAATCTTTAATAAAACTAAACTCATTCCAAAAGAAAGCATATGAAACGATAAAAAAAACCATAGATGAGGAAATATTCGCGACATTTCTTCTTTTTGGAGTAACCGGCAGCGGAAAAACCGAGATATATCTAAGACTTATTGAAAATATAATCAATAAAGATAAAAGCGTATTATACCTGACACCTGAAATTTCAATGATACCCCAGATTATAGAAAGAATAAGAGATAGATTTGGTATCGGAGAATTATATCATTATAAATTGTCGAGGGGAATGAGATATTCATATTGGATAAACGCTTTAAACGGAAATTTGAAAATCGGTATCGGCTCAAGAATGAGTGTTTTTAGCCCATTTAAAAATCTCGGACTAATTATAGTCGATGAAGAGCATTCGGATTCTTACCGCCAGGACGAAATAAAACCAAGATTCTCAGGAAGGGATGTCGCCGTAATGAGAGGCAAAATAGGAAATTTCCCTGTTATCCTCGGCAGCGCGACTCCTTCGGTTGAATCATTCTATAACGTCGAAAAAGGAAAATACAAACTTTTAGAGCTTCCTAAAAGAGTAAAAGGCCTGGATTTACCAAAAGTACAAATCGTCAACCCAAAGGGCAAATTATTCTCAGAAGAAATGGAGAAAGAAATACAAAATACTTTAGAAGGGAAAAAACCTTCGAGGGTTATTCTCTTTCTCAATCGAAGAGGGTATGCTCCCTTTGCCAAATGCTATAATTGTGGTTGGACAGCGCGCTGTGAGGACTGTGATATATCATTAACATTCCATAAAAAAGTAAACATTTTAATTTGTCATCATTGCGGTAGCAAACAAACAAAACCTGAATTTTGCCCAAACTGCGGAAAAGAAGTATCTTACTTGGGATGGGGAACCGAAAAAATAGAAGAAGAAATCGAAAAAAAATATAAAGATTTCAAAATAAAAAGAATGGATACAGATAGTACATCCAGAAGAAATTCGCATGAAGAAATTTACAACAAATTAAAAAAAGGTGAAATCGAAATACTTCTCGGAACCCAAATGGTGACAAAAGGTCTCGATTTCCCAGATATCGGATTTGTAGGAGTCATTTCGGCAGACACATCTCTAAATTTTCCGGACTTTAGAGCAACGGAAAAAACTTTTCAGCTTTTATCCCAGGTAGCGGGAAGAGCGGGCAGAGGAAAAGAGGGTAAAGTTTTAATACAAAGCTCAAATCCAAAGAATTACGCGATAAAAAGTGCTTCAGAACACAACTATATGGATTTTTATAAAGAAGAAATAAAATTCAGGAAAGAAGCGAACTATCCACCTTTTATAAAATTGGCGAGGATTGTGATTAGAGCTAAAGATTTTACAAAAGCGGAACAAACTGCGGCTAAAATAAGAAATATAATCGGAAAAATGAAAGAAAAAAAGGAAATTATTATTTTAGGACCGGTAATATGCCCTATCGGAAAAATAGAAAAATATTACCGATTCCATATTTTACTTAAATCAAAAAAAGGGTATATCTTGAATAACATACTAAAAAAACTTTACGAAAAACAGATTGAAAACGTCAAAATTTCCTTAGAAATAGATCCGACCAATATGCTATAATAAAAAGTCAAGCTGTTAACTATTAGCCTTTTGCCTTTAGCTTTTATTTTTAAAATAGCTAAAAGTCAATATCCAAAAGCGAAGGGCTAAGTCTTTGACATTTGCTCTTTAAATTACTTCCGGGGGGGTTGACTTTAAAAATCTTTGTTGATACTTTATGAATAAATATATTTAGCCTTATTTTTACAGGAGGTAATAATGGAAGAAAAAACCCATGAAAAAAGGGAGGAAATTATTTTCGCTCCGGCATACACAGGAAAAGATCGGAGAAACAATAAAGATAGAAGATCAGGAAAAAAGAGAAGAAAAAATTCCAATCCAAACTACAACGGACCTGAACATAGAAGCGGTAAAGAACGACGTTCCGGACAAGATAGAAGAAAACCAAAAACCGACGGCTATTTATTCTAAAAAATAGAGCCATCGATACAACCATACATTTTTCAAACACAACACTATATTTTATCGATAAAGACAAATCCCTGCAAATACAAAAATATCATTCCTGTCGATTCAAATAACACGGTTTTTAAAAAAATTAAGATTATTAATTAATTTCTGTTTTTGGCATTAAATACTTTATTTTTACTGCTTTTTAGACTACGTAAAAAATCTTCCAAACTTTTATCACCCGGGAATCTGTTTTGCAGCCTTTCCACTAATTCAACCGCGCTCCCATCTTCTTCACTACTCAAAAAATGAAGAACAGTTAAAAGTAATTGCTGATCCTGTACTAACACATCAATTATTCCCTCCATCTTCTCTCCCTCACCCGAATTAGCATAAACTTTAACAAGCCCTTTATAGGCAAATAATTCCCATCCTTTTTCAGAAAGCAACTTTTTCAAATCGGCTTCTGCCATAGCGAGAATATTTTTTCGCTCTTCCTCTATTTTTGTATTATTCGCTTTAACAATATATAATTCCGCACGTAAAAGATAAAGTCTGTTAACATCCTTTACTTGGATAAAAGAATCGATAAGTTTAAGTTGCTCATCATAATTTTTCAACTCATTACAAATACGCTTTTGTGCTTCGATAATATTAAACGCTGAAGGGGAAAAGGCTCTATCATCTTCTAAATATATAAAGGCTTTATTGAAAACCGATTGCAACATTCTTAGTGTATCCCGGTCAACCTCGCTTACATCACCGCCGTATAAAGCTGGGTACATATCTGAAAAAACCTCAGTGCCGAAAGTTAATAATGCAATCGCCTGATTTATAACAACAGTGACTTGAGCTCTACTTTCAACGCGAACCCAAAAGTTCTCATAGTAGCTGTACGCAAATTTGTTTTGCACTAAATCCCACATTTTTTTTCTGTTACTTGTATATCCCACTTTTTCCTTTACAAGTTTATATACATAACCTTCCTGCAATAAATGATTTGCAAAAGCTTTTCTGTAATCGGGAGGAAGCGGTGAAGAGAAATATATATTAATTGATGGATTAAAATCTTCACTGTTAACATATTTTTCTACAAATAATGAATCTTCCATGAATAAATCTTCAGAACTCGGTTTTTTGCCAATTGCCGAAAGTATTATGGATCTTACCGCTATATCTTTAAGTTCGATTATTCTATTAGCACTTATCTTCAATCCCCCGGGAATAGCATCCATCATCCATTCTTCAAAATTTTTATCAGTTCCTCCTGCTCTCTTTTGACGATTGTATTCGGAGTAATATCTCGTACCAATAAAAGGCGAAGCAAAATCAATCGGTA
>CAYWUC010000249.1:0-1905 GCA_964461395.1 uncultured bacterium | reverse complement strand
GGATATTTTCTTTTTAATTATCTGCCCAAAGGAATACCGAATCAACTCTTTAGCGCCGGAATTATTCCTCTTGTGTATATTGCCATCGGATTTAAAGTGGGTTCGGAAATTGCGGGTATAATAAATGATATGGTTAGGAGTGGTTAATGGAGTTTATTGAAAATTATCTGTATTATATAGCGTCCTTTGGTTTAATTCTTATAGGTCTTTATATAATGCTTGTTAAGGACAATCTGATAAAAATTATTATAGGTCTTTCAATTATAGATACGGGAGTAAATATTTTAATAATTTCTATGGGCTATCTAAAAAAGGGAACCGCTCCCATTTTCTCACGTGAAAGTTTATTACCTTCGAGGATGGTCGATCCTGTACCTCAGGCACTGGTTCTGACCGCTATTGTCATAGGGGTGGCAATCCTTGCGCTTGCTTTGACTCTGGCAATTGTTCTTTACCGGCATTATGGAACTCTCAATGTTAGAAAAATAAGGGATCTTAAATGGTAAATCCTGTTTTACTAATAATTATTCCTTTAACCGGAGCTTTTGCTATACCATTATTTGGTTTTATATCCAAATACATATCAAAATATATTTCTTTAATTTCTACCCTGGTAATGGCTGTGATTGTAGGTTCTTTGATTCCGAAAGTTATAAACAATCCGATAATCGTTATGATTGGAGGTTTTAAGCCGCCTTTTGGTATCAACCTTGTTGTAAGCCCCTTATCTCTGTTTTTCGTAGGAGTTATAAGCTTACTTGGTTTTCTTGTGTCCATTTATGCTATAAAATATATCGATGATGGAGATATAGATAAATATCACCTTTTATTTCTGCTTTTCATAACGGGTGCCACAGGAGTTGTCCTTACCGGTGATATATTTAACTTATTTGTTTTCTTTGAAATACTATGTATTTCTTCATATGCTCTGGTTGCTTATAACAGGGATAAGGATGGAGTAGAGGCCGGTATAAAATACCTCATTCAGGGTTCTGTGGGTTCAGCTTTTATTCTTATCGGAATAGCCCTGCTTTATGGGCTTTGTGGTTCACTTAATATGGCGGATATAGCAAGTCAAATTCATTCCGTAAACTCACCTTTGTTATCTCTGTCTTTATTTCTTTTTCTTACTGGTTTCGGAATCGAAGCGGCTATATTTCCCTTGAATGGCTGGTTGCCGGATGCTCACTCCAGCGCGCCCTCGACTATAAGTGCTGTCCTTTCAGGTTTTGCCATAGAGATAGGTTTATACGCGGTTTTGCGTATTGTATGTACCGTATTCGGAGCTACCGATATCTTACATTTCCTCGCGGGGTTGGGGATATTTACTCTTCTTATAGGAGAGATATCCGCTTTTAAGCAAGATGATATCAAAAGACTTCTCGCGTATTCATCCATAGGTCAGATTGGTCTAATTCTTTTTGCTTTTTCCCTGGGTTCACCAGAAGGTGTTGCCGGAGGGCTTTTTCATATTTTGTCGCACGCTCTTTCCAAAGGACTTCTTTTTCTTGCCGCCGGTTATATGATATATAAAGCGGGTTCTAGAGAAATTGGTAAAATGAAGGGTCTCGGAACAAGAATGCCTGTAACTTCCTTTTGTTTTTTGATTGCTACATTCTCTCTTGTGGGTTTACCTCCTTTTGTTGGATTCCCAAGTAAATTTATTATTATTAAATCCGCATTATCCACAAACCAGGGATATTTCTTTGTTTTAGTAGGAGCTGCTTTACTGGGAACCGTTATCGAGATATCTTATTTCTTTAAATTATTACAAAATATTTTTTCGAAAACCGGAGAAGATAAAGTAGATGAAGCACCTCTCAGCGCTTTAATTCCAATTATTATTATGGCTTTAATCATTTTAGCTGTGGGTGTATATCCGGAAATTGTGAGCAGGTTTCTTCA
>CAYWUC010000248.1:0-8966 GCA_964461395.1 uncultured bacterium | reverse complement strand
AGACTTTCTTCACGGAGAACGGAAAGGAAGTACGGGCATGGATGTTTAAAAAAGGGGCAAAAGCGCCTGATGCGGCAGGTATTATTCATACTGATTTCAGGGAAGGATTTATTAAAGCGGAAGTATTCCAATGCAACGATTTATTAGAATATGAATCTAAAACAAACATAAAGGAACACGGCAAAATACGAATTGAAGGAAAAGATTATGAGGTCAAAGACGGTGATGTTATATTATTTCATTTTAAGGTATAAAGCGGCAAAACCGTAAAAATGTAAAAATTAAAGATGGATAAAATAATCAGCAAGCTCTTCGCTTTTGGCTGTTGGCTTTTAGCTCCTTTAAAAATAAAAACTAAAGGCGAAAGGCTAATAGCTAACAGCAATACTTTATTAGCTTATGTCCTGGGTTAATTTTCACACTCACTGTTCTTTTGACGACGGAAACGTCGCTCTTGAAAAATACGTTAAAGAAGCTTTAAAACAGGATGTCGCGATCCTCGGTTTCAGTTCACACAATCCCCTGCCTTTTTCGGTGGACTGGGTTCTAAAAAGAAAAGACTACAAAAAATACTGTAAAACCATCCGTAAACTTTCGGAAAAATATGAAGATCAAATCAGAATACTTCTCGGATTGGAGATGGACTTTCTTTCCAATTTAAATTCTTTTTATAAAAAAGGGATGAACTTATCGGATCTGGATTATATAATAGGCTCTGTTCATTTCGTAAACTTTTTCGATAAAAATAAGGGCTGGGCAATCGATGAAAGTGAAGAAGAATTCGAAAAAGGTTTAGATGAAATCTATAAAGGCAATATAAAAAAGGTGGTAAAGGATTATTTTAAACTCATCAGAGATATGCTTAAATTGGAAAATCCGGACATTGTAGCACATCTCGATTTGATAAAAATGAACAACAAAGACGACAAATATTTCTCCGAAGGGGAAAATTGGTACCGGGAAGAAGTTCTTAAGACTTTAAAAGCTATCGCAAAATCGAGCGCGATTTTAGAAGTTAACACCGGAGGAATAGCGAGGGGAAAAATTGATTCCTTATATCCCAGCAACTGGATAATAGAAGAAGCTTACAATATGCGTATTCCTATAACTCTGAGCTCAGACGCGCACAAACCGGAACAAATTACCGCCAAATTCAAAGAAGCCGCCGTATTACTTAATTCTATCGGATACAAAGAAGTTTATATTCCGCACAAGAAAACATGGGCACCGCACCCTATTTCTGTTGAAGGAATAGAACTTTAGTCGTAGATCCTTCGAATCTAAGTTAGATGGTTAAATTAAAAAATAGTCAAATAATTAAAACAACAAAATAAATTTGGGGTCTGGTGGGGCTTTGTGTTCTCTGTGTGTTTGTTTTTTCTCTGTGCTCTCTGTGGTAGATGTTTTTTGTTTTTCCTATTCAACAATTCAACCATTCAACTGTATTGATTTTTCTTAGAAGAATCAATACCTAAACAACGTATCCAAAAAAGTATACTTATCCAAATGACCTAAACCGCCGCCAGCGGCAGTTTTTTCTGAATATTCAATATTCCCATCTTTCGGTACATTAGCACCCGAAATAAGAACAGGAACAGGGGTTCTGGTATGCTTACGCAATTTTATGGGAACAGGATGGTCGGGAAGAACTCCGATAGTAACCTCATCATCGACTCTCCTTAAGATAAGATTTACCAGCCTTTTATCGAATTGCTCGATTGCTTTTATCTTTAAATCTAAATCTCCTATGTGAGAACACTCATCTATGGCTTCAAGATGGAGATAAACAAAATCATTACTTTTTAAAGCATCAAGAGCAGCTTGAGCTTTGTTTTCATAATTAGTATCTATAAAACCGGTCGCACCATCAGGTTTAATAGCCTGCATCCCGGTTAACTTACCGATCCCAAGAATTACATCGACCGCGGATACCACAGCGCCTTTTTTATTATATTTATTTTCAAATGACTCAAAGTGAGGTTTTTTTCCCGGGCTCCATGGCCATATACAATTCGCGGGTTTCTTACCATTATTCAAAAGATTTTTATTGGCAGGAGCATTCTTCAAAATTTCTGCACTTTCTTCGATTAACGCATTAATAAATCTGACAGTCTCTTCGCCTTCTTTTTCTTTAGCATACGGTAAAACATCTCTCCATTTTTTACCCTGATTGGAATCCGGTTTATAATATTCGATTTTATCGGAAAATTCTTCACCTTTAAGCACTAAAATATTCCTGAACCCAACACCCGGATAAAATTTTATTTTCGAATTCCCAAATTCAACGTTCAAAAAATCAATCAAATCATCCGCGCTTTTCTGGTCAATCTGACCCGCGGCGTAATCTTCAAGTATTCCATCATTTATAGTTATAAGATTACAGCGAAAGGCTATTTCATCTTCTTTTAATTCTATACCTTTACTTGCAGCCTCAATCGGTCCTCTTCCGCAGTAGCTTTTCGCGAGGTCATACCCCAGAACCGAAAGATTTGCAGCGTCACTCGAAGTAGGAAAAGGTTCGGGTATGGTAAGAAGAGTTCCCTGTGCTCCTTTTTTTGCGAGAGATTCCAAGCCCGGGGTATTCGCCACCTCGAGAGGAGTTTTATTTCCTAATTCAGGAATAGGCTCATCCGCCATTCCATCCGCTAAAAACACTAAGTATTTCATGATTTTACCATTTTAAAGTTATGTCCGATTAATATGTTGTCAAGTCAAGCCACCCCTCCCCCAATAATTAGCTACGGATAAGCACTGATTGCTTTCTGTTGTTTTTCAAGCAAAAAGCAAAAGGCAAATAGCTAAAAGCTCAGTTTCAACACAGAAAACGCAAAGTTTTTCACTAAAAACGAAACGCCAAGAGCTAAAAAACTTATAAACATAAAATAAAACCACATTATATACATCCATGTCAACAAAGTAAAAACAATAAAAAAATATAACCTATGGAGATAATAAATATGTAAAAACAGCTTTTGTGTGATTTATGACATTTCAATGCCCTGTATACAATCATACAAAATATACTATTAATAAATAAAGAAAATGGTGTAAATATAATTAATATAAAAAGGATACCAATATATTTTCCCAATTCACCAACAGCCATAGGTGAAATGTATGAATCCTTTAATGGATTATTCAAAAAAGTGAAACCGAAAATTATATAAATAAAAAAATGTACGATAAAAGAGGTTAAAACACCTTGCAAGTAAGAATCTTTCGATTTTATATAAGCAATATAAACATCTTTATTCTTTTTCAATAATTTACATATTTTATATAACAAATAAAGCAGCAAAATCGATAACGGTACAAATAGATAAATTGGCATCATATTAAATCTGCTCCTTTCTTGCTATTTCAACTTTACGAATATAAGTCCAACCAATTGCTAAACTTTAAGATTCTATATATGAAATTTTAATAGTATATATCTACCTTATATTTAACGCGCTGCTTTTAAACTTTCTTCTTACTCACCAAACTCCCGTCATCCCTAACCCCGAGTTCATATTTATCGCCTTTTTTATTTTCGGCTTCAATATTATATATAACTTTACCGCCTTTTTCTTCCTTTGCGATTTCCTTATCAACTAAAACGTGGAGCATCGCCGGAGGTATTCCAAGTTCTTTTTTTATTCTTTCAATTACCTCAGCCGGTAAATCCGAAAGTAAAATCGGAGGTTTTTCGATTCCAAGTTCTGCTGCCACATCTTCCGCCGTAGGATTAGGTGAGGCATCTACATCAAAACTATCTAAAGGAGCAAAATCTTTCTTTTCAATTTGTACCACACCGGGACTTCCGGTTATCATAAAATCACTAACTTTATCTGTTATTATATCATAATCTCTAATAGTCGACCTCTCAGCATAAAATCGGTTCATTACTATACCTTCAATATCACGTAAAATAACCGCCGGTCGGGGATCCTCTTTTTCAAAATCGACTGAAACATTACGTATTTTCAATCCCTTTATATACCGACAATAGAGACCATAAGACGGTCTGAGTCCGTACATTTCCGCTCTGTAATCTTCTATTTTCGGAAGTTCGATTTCAGCGGGATCTTTCTCCAGTGCAAGATAATTCAGACTTCCTCCTTTGTGAGTTATTCTCATATTTTCAAAAACGATATTTTCAAGCATCTTACCAGATTTACCCATAACCGTAGAGGTGAACTTCCATCCACTTCCGTAGCCGTAAACATCTTTAACTACAGCATTACTTATTCTTATGTTTTTTATTTCACCGACAACAGGAGAACCCGGAGTACCTCCTTTAGTTTTAGATAAATTAATAAAGAAAGGAATTGAAACATTCTCCATAGTAATATTCTGGACATTAACACCGTCTATTACCGCCCCATGATTCGAAGTAAAACTTATCCCGACATTATCAGCTTTTTTTATTGTTATATTGGAAATCTGTATATTCCTGAAACCCTCAACCGTCTCCGGCCCAATCTGCAGGGCAGTACCACCGGCAGAAATTATACAACTACTTATATTAATATCTTCACTACTTAACCTGCGCCCTAAAGAATAATCTGACTTCAAAGAAATTCCATCACCACTTGTTTCTAACTCACAGTTTAAAACATCGACATTACTGCTTTCCACAAAACTCATACCATTGTTCTTGGTTTGTACTTTTACATCGTATATATTTACGCCTTCACATCCTGTAGCGAGAACAGACAGGTACCCGCCATCGGTAATAGTTATATTCTTTATATCGATATTTTTGCACAATCTAAATGAGATAGCTTTATCCCCCTCTCCTATTTCAGGATTACTATAAAGGGATGCTGTTCCGCTTATAATACCCTCCCCTCTAATAGAAACATTTTCAATACTATCCCCCCAGATAAGCGCGTTATGAAAATGGCTTAGCCCGAAATCCTGATACTTATCCCAAGAATTTGGCTCAGGCGAATCGAAAGCATTACCCCCTTTCGGTGCAGCTTGTATTTTTGCTCCTTTTTCAATTTGTAAAGTTACATTGCTTTTCAAATGAATGGACCCGGCAAGGTAAGTTCCGCTCGAAAATATGATTATACCGTTCTTTAGAGTAGAACAGGAATCGATTGCTTTGTTTATAGCTTCGGTATCGAGATCCTCGTCATTGCTAATCGCGCCGAAATCCTCAACTTTCAATAAACTCGGCGGAGAACCAACCGTATTTTCTGCTAACAATATAAATGATATTAAAAATATTGAAAATATTATAATCTTTCTGTACATTTTTCCTCCTTTTACTGAATTTAACTTATTATCGATACTTTTCAAGTGCATCTGTCACTAAGGCACATTTAAATTGTTGGTCTGTGGGTCAGTTAGTCCGTTGGACAGTTTTTAAACCCACCAACACACCCACGCTCTAACACACTAACTATAAATAAAGCATTGACAAAACAGATAAACCCATAAATTACAAAAAGGGGAAATGAAACAAAAAGAAATGGTTAAAAAATTTCAAGGGCGGAGTTGTGGGTCTTTGAGTTCTCTGTGTTTAATTAAAGAAGTTGGTAGTTAGAAGTTAGGAGTTAGAATGAAACAACGAATAAAAAATCCTTTTAAATCTGCGTTCATCTGCGTCCTGATTTTAGGATTTAGGATTTTAGGTTTGGGATTAAAAAAACAAACAAAAATAGGTTGTGTGGGGTGGCTTAGTGCTCTTGGTGTTCTTTGTGTGAGAATAATTTGTTGGGTTGGTTCGGGTTTTAAACAACAAAAAACTCTGTGTCTCCGTGGGCTCCGTGTGAGAAAAATGGTGGTGTGGGATGGGGTTTAGGAATTTAATCTGGGATTTCGACGGAACTATCTTCAACACCTATCCGGAAATAACAAAAGCTTTTATCGATGTTCTAAAAAAAGATTATGGGGTTGAATACGACTACAACCAGGCTTATTCTCTTGCTAAGACTTCGATAACTTTCTGTATAGAAAGTCTCGCCGATGAATTTAATATAGACAGAGAAGAATTCTATGAAAAATACAAAGAAAGATATTTCGGAGAATTGATTTTCGAAGGTAAACCATTCAAAGGAGTAGAAAAAGTTCTTAAATACACATCAAAACGAGGGGGAAATTTTCTTATCACTCATCGGAGCTTTGAGAGCCTGAACGAATTTCTCACCAGAAATGACTTTAAAAAATATTTTATAGAAATTATAAGTTCCGACGCGAATTTTCCACTAAAACCCGATCCTGCAAGCTTTAATTATATTATAGACAAATATAAATTGAAAAAAGAAGAAACTCTCGGTGTCGGAGATAGAATCCTCGATATAGAAGCAGCCAACTCAGCCGGCATCAAATCATGTTTTTTTGCCCCCAAGGGTTCAAAAATCGGCGTAGCTACTTATAACGTAAGTAAAATGTCTAATTTACTTACGATCCTTAAAGAAGCTGATAATCTCACCGGCACTTCTCTCGACAACAGGGGATAAACTCTCCCCCACTTCTAAACTCTCCGGCATAATAGCCAGGATTTTAAGTTCCTTAATAGAACCCTCCTGGGATATAAAATCATAAAAAAGATGAAGTGAAGAAGAATGGGTAAGCCCGAACCGTTTACTTATCTCCTGTAAATCAAAAACTCTTATTTCGCCCTTTTCTCCGCCAAAAAGAACACTATCTACAATCAAAAGTTTCGTGAATTTTTTTTGGGTGAGAAACCCCAACCAATGTTCGGGAGTAGCCTCTGCCACAATAACATTTTCAATCCCGATATCTTTAAGGTTTTCGGCAATAAAAACACCAACACCATCGTCGGTTTTTAATGTCGAGCCGATACCCATTATTGCGGTTTTATTATCTATAAATTCCTTTAATTCCTTTTCCCAATCCATATTATTAAACAGAAAATGAGTAGACAAACGGATAGGTATTTATTTACCCATCCACTCATCTACACATTTTCTCATTCTCTGTTATTATTTAAAAAGACTGAAAGCTACAACGAATCCGGCGGTAATAACGGAAAGAATGCTCATCAACTTTATAAGAATATTAAGCGAAGGGCCTGAAGTATCTTTCATCGGATCACCGAGAGTATCTCCGGTAACCGCAGCCTTATGAGCATCGGAACCTTTTCCTCCGTGAGCCCCCTCTTCGATATATTTCTTCGCGTTATCAAATGCACCTCCGGCATTAGCCATAAAAACAGCCAGCGCAAAACCGGACGCAAGAGCACCCACAAGAAAACCTACAACACCCGCAACTCCAAAAACCCAACCGATAATTATCGGAGAGACTATTGCTACCAAAGAAGGAATTATCATCTGCTTCTGCGCGGCTTTGGTAACAATAGCCACCGTCCGTGCATAATCGGGTTTTTTCTTCCCTGCAAGTATATCCGGGTCTTTAAATTGCTCTCTCACTTCTCCTATAACCGCCTGAGCTGTAACCCCCACAGAACTCATAGTCATACCGCAGAAAAGAAAAGTAATAACCGCACCAATCAGAAGACTTGCGAGAACGGTCGGATTAAGAAGACTTAGATTGTAATATTCCGCGAGCTCGAGAAAACTGACGCTGCCGACACTAATAACCCTTTCCCCAAGAGTTATGGCTTCTATCCCAAGACGGGTCAAAGCCATTTTGATTTCTGTTAAATACGCGGCAATTAAAGCCATTGCGGTAAAAGCGGCCGAACCTATCGCAAAACCTTTACCTGTAGCGGCAGTTGTATTACCGAGCGCGTCGAGTTGATCTGTTTTTGTCCTAACTTCTTTGCCTAACTCACTCATCTCCGCTATTCCTCCGGCGTTATCGGCAATTGGTCCGTAGGCATCCGAAGCAAGAGTTATACCGAGAGTCGATAGCATACCTACAGCAGCCAATCCAACCCCGTATAAACCCAACACAAAACTATCAAAACCACCCGCAAAGAAAAAAGCAAGAAGTATCGAAACACTTACAGTTACCACAGGAATAATAGTAGAATTAAGACCCAGAGCGAAACCGTCGATAATTAAAGTCGCGGGACCCGATTTTGCCGAAGCGGAAAGCTTACGTACAGGAGAAAAAGCGGAAGAAGTATAAAATTCAGTAGCCTTCCCGATAATAGTACCGGCTACAAGACCCACCACAATAGAACCAATCATTCCCATTTTATCCGGTGTAATGAATTTTACCACGAATATAGAAGCGATTCCTGTCGCAATCATAGCGAAATTGATACCTCTTGAAAGAGATTTAATAAGACTATGTTGAGTAGCTTCCTTACCCGCTCTTACCAGAAAAACACCCAATATAGAAAATAGCATACCGACACCGGCAATAAGAAGAGGTTCAAGAACCCCTTTCATCCCGAGACCGGCAGCAACTCCGAGCGCCATCGTAGCCACAATCGCGTCCGAATAAGATTCATATAAATCCGCTCCCATACCTGCCACATCACCGACATTATCGCCAACATTATCCGCGATAGTCGCGGGATTTCTGGGATCATCCTCAGGAATTCCAGCCTCGACCTTACCTACAAGATCGGCTCCCACATCGGCAGCCTTGGTATAAATTCCGCCCCCTACTCTGGCAAAAAGAGCGACAAAACTCGCGCCAATCCCGAATCCGAGTAGAATACTTGTAACCTCGACAAGAGGCAACTTTAGGCCATAATAGAATATCGCGAACAACACCGATATACCGAGAAGAGACGAACCAACAACTGAAAGCCCCATAACGGAACCGCTTCTAAAAGCAATACTTAAAGCAGATCCGAGAGAATCCCTGGCTGCATTTGTAACTCTAACCGCGGCCCTCGTAGCAGTTTTCATTCCCAGAAAACCTGAAAGTCCGGAAAGAAATCCCCCGAGCAAGAAAACTACAGGAATCCATTTAGACTGAACTCCAAGTCCAAAAGCAAGAACAGAAAAAAGAATAGCCATTATAACAAGGAAAATAGCCACAACCCTATCCTGTACTTTTAAATAACTTAAGGCTCCTTCTCTTATGGCATT
>CAYWUC010000247.1:0-1776 GCA_964461395.1 uncultured bacterium | reverse complement strand
TAGAGAAAGAGCTTTTGATAGATTTTCCTCTCTCTATTGGTTCTATCAATGAAAAATTGATAAAAAACTTGGAAGTTTTAGCTCCTTTTGGTGTGGGAAATACCAAACCTGTTTTTGCCGCTTTAGATGTTGAATTAGCCGATGTGCCTGAAATCGTAGGTAAAAATCATCTGAAATTTGCCGTAAGAGAAGGTAGTAAATATATTTCTTGTATTGGGTTTTCTCTCGGTGGTAAAATGGATTTATTGAAAAGTTCGGAGAAATTCAGTATTGCTTATTCTCCGTTTGTAGACGATTGGAATGGAAGCGTTTCCTTAAAAGTTCTCGATATAAAAATATAATCCAATGTCCAAAGTCCAGAGTCCAATGTTAAAACTAAAAACCAGTATCTGGTACCTGGTATCTAAAATTACTGATTCACGGATTCACTGATCTACCTATTCACTACAATCTTGACTCCACGATCCAACGAACCAACAAATTAGTCCAAAGTCCAGAGTCCAATGTCGAAACTCAAAATTCAAAATTCATAATTCAAAATTCTTAATTCTTATAGTTCATTTTTGTTCGTTTTTCATTCAAAATTCATAATTCAACATTCAAAATTAAAACTTGCTTATCTGCTAATCCTGAACAGTTATTTTATGATCGAGATTTTTACTCTCTCACTTGTTTCATCATTAACAATAAAGTATATTCCGCAATTGACTTTTTCACCCTGTGTATTTTTCAAATCCCAGCTATCACCGGTTAATCTGGTTATCTCTCTTCCTGTTATATCGTAAACAGTTGCACCTACGGAGCCCAGTTTTACCACGTTTCCGGGCAGGACAATTTCACTTCTTATTTTTTCTTCATTCTCTTTCGAATTCTCGGCAATTCCGCTGTACCAGGGAGCGTCGAAATATAAATTTCCCATTAAATCGTTATATATAACTCCTGCTCCCGGTGCAGATCCTCCTGGAGAGTATACTATTTCCGGAATAGAACTGAAAAGACCTCCGCTGACATCAGTAGTGTCGTGCCAGTTCGTAGGATCGCCTTCCGAAGACCACCTGAAATAGTTGTGATAAGTAAAGAGAATATCTACATGCGATGTGACACAGTAGGTGATGTCCATATATTGGTTGGGTGCGACCTCATATCCCCTTATATCTGAGATGACCGGCCCATTGCTTCCCTGTGTAATTGTGTCTATGTCGGTGCTCCAGTTATCTCCTCCGTCTACCGAATATTTATAAAGAAGGTCCCAGCGTTCCGTTACTGCGTTTCTCTGGGAAAAGAGTGTGTAAACAAGTTGTCCGTTAGCGGGCTGTGTAGTTGTGGCTCCTATTCTCGGACATTTGATATCTGCGTTGGTTGTGTCAGAGGTTGTTTGTATTATTATAGTAGCTGGAAGAGGCGTATCTCCTCTATTTCTACGCACTCTTGTTCTTACTGATTTAAGATTGTTGTCGGTATTCGAATAAGTTAAATATAAGGTAGAATCACTTATTGTGAGGTCACAATCGGTGTAATAACCCATAGGTATGTAACGGCGTTCGAGTGTTGACCATGTTTCTCCTCTGTCGGTTGACTTTTTTACAAATAATGAGTCGACGTCGCCTTCAATGTTAAGGATAAATGCCCTGTATAGATGGAAAGGCTCAAAGTCATCGCGAACAAGAACCGGAGAAAGAAATTTATCGGTGTGTACAATTTCGTAATTCAAAAGCTGGCTCCCTCCTTCGTAAAACTTGTAGTATTCGATATTATCTTGAGACTCGTCTTTTTTTG
>CAYWUC010000246.1:0-11548 GCA_964461395.1 uncultured bacterium | reverse complement strand
TTTGTTGTTTCTGATTTTTGGTTGTGGGCTTTAAACAAACACAAATATTTTTTCGTTGTTTTTCTTTGTGTCTCCGTGGCTTTGTGTGAGAAATTTGTTTTAATAATCTTGTGTAATCTTGTGGTTTCTATATATTTAATTTATGCCCAAATTAAGAATAAAAGTAAAACCATCATCGAATAAAAACAAAATAGTCAAAATGGAAAATGGAATTTTTAAAATCTGGATAAAAAGCGCACCGGAGAAAGGGAAAGCAAATAAAGAACTACAAAAATACTTGAAAAAAATAATAGGTATTCCGGTAAAAATTAGTACGGGACTTACCTCGGAAAATAAAACAATCGAATTCGATATAGACGAGGGAAAATTTATCGAAAAATTGGAAGAACAATTATAAACTAAAAATTTGAACCACAGAGAACACAGAAATTTTTAATGTTGTTTTTACCAAATCCCAACCCCCAAATCCAAAATCCCAAAATATGGACGCAGACAAACGCAGATTTCAAGGATTTTATTTTTGTTTTTTTAACTCAAAACTCTGAACTCTAAACACGAAACCTCACCAAAAACCTTGACAAGCTTAGATTTTTCGTTAATTTTTAATATATAATTTAAACATAAAAAATAGGGTGCCATTTATGAAAAAATTCTATAAATATTTAGTTATTTTTATAATAATTTTTGTTTTGTTCTTTAATTGTCACAAAAACAGCTGGCCGCTAACACCATCTCCTCCTTCAGGTACTTCCCTCGGCACCATCAACGATACACTACCCTTCAAAGCTTCAACAACCGATCCTGAAGGCGACAATATTACCTATCAATTCGACTGGGAAACAGAAATCGATTCAAACTGGAGTAATTTTCTTAACTCGGGAGATTCAATTACAGTAACACATTCCTGGAATGATACAGGACATTATAATATACGCGTCAGAGCCATGGATATAAAAGATAAAGTATCAAGGTGGTCAGACCCACATTTACTGGTCATCGTAATCAGTACTACACCGAACATTCCTTCTGTTCTTTCAGGGCCTGACAGCGGATATATTAATTATTCCTATACTTTCAGTACGACCACGACTGATCCAAACGGGGATAGCATATCGTATCAGTTTGACTGGGGAGATGATAGTTTATCACCGTGGAGCTCTTATGTACCAAGTGGTGATTCGGTTCAAATGGATCATTCCTGGTCATCCGAGGGGACATATAACATAAAGGCAAATGCAAAAGACAAATATGGATTAGAATCGGGTTGGTCCCCCGAGCACTCAATAATCATATCGATTGTACCAAATTTACCTCCCGATGTACCAGATACTCCCTCCGGACCATCAAGCGGATATGTAGACAGTACATACACTTTCTCCGCAACTACAACTGACATGGATGGAGATAGTATCGCCTATCAGTTCGACTGGGGAGATAATAATTTATCCGGATGGAGTAATTATGTATCGAGTGGACAATCTGTTTCTATAAGTCATTCCTATTTATCTGCAGGAACATATTATGTCAGAGCAAAGGCAAAAGATGAGGATGGGGCGGAATCAGGCTGGTCGGACGGACATCAAACAGTCATATCCTCCTCTAGCGAATACCCGGATAGAGTAATCAAAACAGTTCCAGTCGGAGATAGTCCTCAAAAATTTGATTTCCTTCCAAACGGAGAGTACGCATACATAACCAATTCCAACAGCGACAACATATCTGTTATAAAAACTTCAGATCATACGGTCATCGAATCAATCCCGTTAGGATCAAGACCAGTCTCTGCAGCGGCACTTCCGAGTGGAGAGTATGTATATATTGCGGATCAACTGGATTCCTGCGCTTATGTAATACGCACCTCAGACAATACGGTGACAGATACTATAAAATTGGGAGGCGGTCCGCATAGCATCGTTTCACTTCCAAACGGAGAGTATATGTACGCAACAAACAGTTGGACTGCTGAAGTAAGCGTCATAAGAACTTCAGACAATACAGTTGTCGCTTCGATACCGGTTGGAAATGATCCAAGGGGACTTACAGAACTTCCAAACGGAGAATACGTTTACGTCGGATGTATGGGTCCCGATCGTATTTACGTTATAAGAACATCCGATAATACAGTGGTTGATAGTATACAAGTACCTCGCTATCCTGCTATTCTAACATCACATCCGAATGGAAATTACGTTTACGCTACTCGAGATTTCGGCAATGTTATTTACGTTATAGAGACCAGCACCAATACACTGATTAATAGCATTCCGGTGGGAGATGAACCCAAAGGAATAGCCGTTTTGCCAACCGGCGACTATATATACGTATCAAACCGGGGAAGCAATAGTATCTCTATAATCAGAGAGGCAGACAACACAGTTGTAAAAACCATACCTGTCTCAAACGCCCCTCTTCACATAAAATCCGCTCCAAATGGAGAATTTCTTTATGTAACACATGGGCAAAGCGATATTGTTACTGTAATTGGATATTGAATACTAAATAACTCTTAAGCGTTACAATATAAATCCCGTGAAATCTTGAATCGAATTTACTTCTTTCAATTACTTCTTTTCTAACTATACACAGTTGGATCTTCTACTCCCGCTTCCTTAAATCCCTTCTTTCTAATGAGGCAACTGTCACACTTGCCGCAGGCGCGTCCTTCCTCATCGGGGTCATAACAACTGTGCGTTAAACTGTAATCAACTTCTAATTTCAAACCTCTTTTTATTATCTCAGCTTTTGTAAGCGAAATAAGAGGAGTATGAATGTTAATTCTCTTACCCTCTACCCCATTTCTTGTTCCAAGATCTGCAGCTTTTTCAAAAGCCTTTATAAACTCTTCCCGGCAATCGGGATAGCCGGAATAATCAACTACATTAACACCAATAAATATATCGGACGCCCCCAGAACTTCAGCCCAACCGAGAGCAAGACTCAAAAAAATAATATTACGTGCAGGAACATAGGTAACGGGAATTTCTTCTCCTATATCTTCTACTTTTTCCCTTTTTGGAACAGGAATATCATCGGTCAATGCCGAACCCCCAAAAGAAGATAGATCAATATCTAAAATAAGGTGTTCTTTTACACCCATCTTGCCAGCAATCTTCTTTGCCGCATCAATCTCAAAATGATGTCGCTGACCGTAACGAAAACTAATCGCGTACATCTCATATCCTGAATCTTTTGCAACCGCGAGAATAGTTGAAGAATCAATACCACCACTCAACAAAACTACTGCTTTCTTACTCAACTTACTTCCCCCGTATAGCCAGAGGCCATAGAATCTTATGCAGTTGAAGTTGAAGACGAACCTTTAATTTGTCTTTTAAAATCCATTCCGCCAGTTCTGCCGGGTCCAATCTTTCTTTAACCGGAGACATAAGCATTTTGACTTCATCTTTTAACTTTTTATCAGTTATAACACTCTTTGCCCAATCATAATCAGACTTTTCAGCAATTACAAATTTAACCTCGTCCTTTAGCTCCAACCTGTTTAGATTGTCCCAATCAATCTTACCGCTTTCACCGCTTGATGGACATTTTATATCCATAATTATTGTGGCTTTATTTGATATGACACTTATATCTTTAGTTCCATTTGTCTCGAGCAGAACGCTAAAACCTTTATTAATAAGAAAATTCACAAGAAAAGGGGTATCATCCTGAATAAGAGGTTCTCCCCCTGTAATTTCAACGTAAGGGCACTTAAATTTTTTTACCTCCTTAAAGATTTGTTCAACAGATATTTCTCTACCTTCTTCGTAAGCGTACTTGGTATCGCAATAAGTACATCTAAGGTTGCAACCTGCTAATCTTACAAAAACAAAAGGAATCCCGGAAAAAGAAGATTCGCCCTGAATGGAATAAAAAATCTCATTGACCTTAAGCAATTCATCTCTCCGAGTACTTTACGCCGTAATTTGCCGATTCCCATACTATTACCTCGACAATTTCGATTTTATCAGGCAAAAGTTCTTTCATTTCAACATAAACGTATTTGGCGATATTTTCCGCGGTCGGATTCTCCTCATCAAAAGGACTTATCTGATTAAGACATCGATGATCGAATCTCCCTATCACGGAATCCGCTTTTTTCTTCAAGTCCTTAAAATCTATAGTCATACCTATGTTATCGAGCCATTCAGTTTCGACTTCCACCCTAACCTTCCAGGTATGCCCATGTAACTCGCCGCACAAACCCTCATAATTTCTTAATTGATGAGCCGCCGAGAAATTAGTATCCACAAACGTTTTATACATTGATTTTTTATTTCCCATATTTTAACCTCAGTTTAGTATAAATCTGCCTGTAAATTTGTCAAGCTCCCCTTACAAATAGTATGGATGCTTTTTACCATGACGATATATTACAAACAGGATAAATAAAACAAAATAAATAATAAAGAACTATACGTACTACATGTCCTACATGTGAAATTTTTTTTGATAAGATAATGTGGGTACTTGACAAATACATAATTAATATAAAATTATCGATTATAAACATGGAAAAAATATACGCAAAAATCATCGAAGAAATAAAAAAATATTTCAAAGAAAACAATATCATGCGCGCCGTTATAGGCCTAAGCGGAGGTATAGACTCAAGTGTTAACGCACTACTTACAAGTAACGCAATAGGCAAAGAAAATATCGATTGTATCTTTATGCCAACAGAGTTTACCTCAAAAAGCAGTAAAAATAATTCTTATGAACTCTGTAAAAATCTCTCGATTGTGTTGAGCGAATTTGACATAACTAAAATCTTTAACATCTATTTGGAGACCCTCGCTAAAAAATTCATCATTAAAGGAATCAATGTCCCAGAAGAAAATCTACAGGCAAGAATCAGGGCAAACCTGTTGATGTACGTAGCAAACAAAAAAAATGCCCTCGTGATCGCGACTGGGAATCGTTCGGAAATCCTGACAGGTTACTGTACCCTTTACGGTGACACGGTAGGAGCCATCGCCCCTATAGGAAGCTTGTACAAAACCGAAGTATATGAATTGGCGGAATGGATAAACAAAAACAAGGGCGATTTGATTCCTGAATCGGTTATAAGAAAAGCTCCTTCGGCGGAATTAAATAGAAACCAAAAAGACGAAGAAGAACTCCTACCCTATAAAATACTCGATCCTATTCTGGGGCTCTATGTCGATGAGGGTAAAAGTAAAGAAGAAATTGTAACCGCGGGTTTCAAAGAAAAAGATATCGAAAAAACAATTAACCTTATTAAATCAACATATTTTAAACGTATCAAACTCCCGGTTATTATCGAAATTAAATAGAATTCAGAATCTTATCCAAAAAATTTCTCAAACAAAGCGTATAACCTTTATAATTTCTCGAATACAATATCCAGTTTTTTAATTTTAAGTTGAAGCGATCTTCTTGAAATTTGAAGATCTTTCGCTGTCCTGGTTATATTCCAGTTATTTCTTTTTAACGAATCGACAATAAGTGTTCTTTCGTAACTGCTTAAAATAGCATTTAATGATTGCCCCTCTTTACTCTTTGAATTTTTTAAACTTTCTCTTAAAACCTTCTGAGATAAATCATCCTTAGATATATATTTATTTTTTGTTTTTATAAGAGCAAGTTCCACTATATTCTTCAATTCTCTCACATTTCCGGGAAAAGAATAGTTCTCCAATATGGCTATTGCTTCTTTTTGAAAACCTTTCATTTTCTTTTTCTTCTTATCGGTAAATATATCCAAGTAATAATTTAATATCAAACCGATATCATCTTTCCTTTCACGTAAAGGTGGGATATTAATCTCTATCTGATTCAACCTATAAAAAAAATCTTCTCTGAAGTTCTTTATTATTACTTCCTGTTCGAGGTTTTTATTTGTAGCTGATATTACTCTAAGATCGACTTTTCTGAATTCCGTTTCTCCGATTCTTCTTATCTCTCCCCTATCCGTGACCCTAAGAAGACCCGATTGTATAGATGGAGGAGCATCTCCAATTTCATCCAGGAAAAGCGTTCCTCCGTTCGCTACTTCGCATATACCCTCTTTATCTTTTATTGCTCCGGTAAAGGACCCCTTCTTGTATCCGAACAACTCACTCTGCAAAAGGGTTTCCGAGAGCGAACCGCAGTCTATAGTTACGAAAGGTCTATTCTTTCTCTTACTCAAATTGTGTATGGTTCGAGCGATGAGTTCCTTTCCAGTTCCTGTTTCTCCTGTAATCATAACGTTTATATCCGTTTCCGCTATTTCTTCTATTGTTTTATATATCTTATGCATGCTTTTCGATATACCTATTATAGAATGAAATGATTCAGGAAGAGAAGTCATTTTCCTCAATTGTTTCACTTCTTCCCTCATCCTGTATAGAATATCCCCTTTAGAAAAAAGGACGCCCAAAACCCTTCCGATAGATTGTAGAAATTCTTTATCGGAAGGTAAAAATATATCGTTCTTAATTGTCGAATCCAGATAAAGTGATCCGTAAATCTTCTCCTCTGAAATTATAGGAACACAGAGAATCGAACGTATCTTATTTCTTTTTATCGAACCCATATCGGAAAACCTTGAATCATCCAAAGCATTTCCCGCGACAATTACCTCACCCTTTGCCGCTTTATTAGTTACACTTAAGGATATTCTTCTTGCATCTTCCAAAGTCACCAGATCTATTTTATAAGAAGAGATAATGATGTCTTCTTCTCTCTCCTTGAGTATAATAGCACCTCTTTCCGCATTAAAGAAATCTGTAAGGACAGCCAGGGCTTCATCGAATCTTTTTTCTGAATCTATGGATGAGAGAAGTTTACTTATTTCATCGTATGTGTTTATGTATCCACTTCTTGCGGAAGTTTTCTTTGCGCATTCTACAAAAAGTTCTTTTGTTTTGTCAATAAAGTAACCTGCTTTTAACTCCTTAAATACTTTCTCGGCTTTTTTGAGTTCTTCAACCGCTTCATTGATTTCATTTTCATTGATTAAAACATAGGCTTTTTTATACAGTGACCTCGCAGTATAAAAAGGAAGGCCTATGCCGGAAAAAAGTTTAATGGCTCTGTCAATAGATTTAATGTCTCCTGTAACTAAACCCCAGGAAGAAAGAAGTTTTCCCTTTTCAAAACTAGATTGGATCGACTCAATTTTTTCTACGTAGGGCTTTAAAATGGTTATTGATTCTTCTTTTCTTTTCTGCTCGAATAAAACTTCTGAAAGTCTGCAGGCATTTGTTCTAACTGCTCCAAGGTTTCCCCTTATTTTTTTTTCAAATTCCTTAAATCTTTTTTCCGCCTTCTTCCATTCCCCTTTGAAAGCAAAAAGAATACCTACTGCATCATCAAAAAGGTAAGAGTTGTCGAGTTCTTCTTTTTCTAATTCCTTTCTGATCTTTTCGACTTCAGCCCATTCACCTCTGTAAAGTCTACTATAAAATAGTTTTTCTTTTAAAAGTGAAGAGAGTCTCCCGTATCTCTCTTTAACATCTTCTACTCTCTCTTGAAGTTTTTCCCAGTATCCCATACACAAATAAATAAGTGCCACCTCTATCAGTAATTCGTCCTCAAGCCAACCAAGTTTAATTTTCCTATATAATAAAATAGCTTCTTCCAATTCTTCCAGAGCTTCTTTATATTTATCAAGTCCAATCATACAACGTCCTTTATAACCAGTAAATGTAGCTTCGTGCATTATATCGTTTTCTTCTTTTGCCATATCAATGCATTTTTGGAAATATTTTATTGCTTCTTGATACTCTTCGCTTTTTAGTTTTACTATTCCTCCAAGAGTCGTAAAATGTCTTTTCATTTCATACGAAGGATTTTTACTTAGTTCTTCTTCTACAATTTTCAAAGCTCTTGTAAATTCGCACTTATCACACAGGATTCGCCCCTCAACGAACTTGAGACGCATTGGCAATTTTCCCTCGTCTTTTTTGTATTTTGAGATAAGTCTGGATGGTTCATCCAATTTACCACTTCTTATAAGAAAATATGCTAGCCAGTAAATTGCTTGTGCTTTTACTTTACCTTCAGCAAAATTAGCTGCCCTTCTGAAATATTTTTCGGCCTTTTTTAAATTACCAATTCTATCTTCAAGCGATCCAATTTTCAAAAGATAAAAAGGGTTTTTTTCTTCTAAAATTATTTTTTTATAAAGTGATAAGGCTTCATTTATGTTTCCCGAAAGTTCCAAAACTCTTGCTAGTATTATCCTGTTGATTTTATCATCTTTTATTGAGAGAGCTTCTTTTAAGAATCTTATTGCATCGGGATATTCTTTTTCCTGTATTTTCTTTCTCGATATCTTTATTAGAGATTCCCGGTATTCTCTTTTCTTTCCCAAGTCTTTCTGTAATATGTATAAGATTTCGGGAGAAGGAACTTTCCTTTCTGTTTTTGTGTAAATATCCTTTTTTTCCTTTTTTGTTAATTTCTTGTAAAGAAACTCCCTAACCCATTCATTTTTAAAATCAATCCCTTTTTTATACTTTCGTAGTATATTCTTCGAGATAAGAGAATTGATTAAAATATTGGGACTTTTTACTTTTAAAAGTAAAATTAAATCTATTGGGATGTTCTCGGGAAATACGGACAACATTTCTAAAAGTCCTTTTTCCTGTTTCGGAAGATTCTTCATCTGAAATTTTAAATTCTCTTCCATGCTCTTTGGAAGAGGAATGGATGATATTTTCTTCTGTTTGAAGAGAATCTTATTTCCTTTCCTTTCAATAACTCCTTCCTCGATTAAAATTTCGATTGTCTGATTTAATAAAGAAGGATTTCCTTTTGATTGTTCTACTAAAAAGGAAATAAGCTCTTTTTTGTTTTCAAGTTGCGAAAAGTTTTTATCGATAATAAATGTGATTTCTTTTTTATTTAAAGGTTTTAAAGTGAAAGTACTTGTAATATCCGAGAGTTCCTCAATACAGCTTACTTTATCATTCAAACTTATTACAATTACAAGAGGATTTACTCTTATATTTATTGCATTACCTTTAAGAATACCTGAGATATCGGAGGATGATGATATATTATCCAGTAAGAGAACAAGATGTTCTGAAATGGGTTTCTTATCACTTAATAAGCGATAAAATTCACCTGAAGTGACTTCTTTAGTGTCAATTCCTGTACATAAGGCTTTTATTTTAAACTGGTTTAAAAGGGCTGTCTTTCCACATCCTCTTTCTCCTTTTATCCATAAGATACGCGGTTCGGGTAGTTTTTTAAGAAGGGAATCAAATTCTTTCAATTCTTTTTCTCTTCCCGAAAAAACAGAAACAAAAGAAAGTTTTTTATCCGAAGCAGAAGAACCAAGAACCAATTCTCTTTTAACTTCTTCTATGCTTTTCAAGCGATTATTGGGCTCCTTTGTGGTCATCCGTTTAATTAAAAGATTTATCTCCTGGGGAATCGCATGATTTATGTTTTCCGGAGGAGGAAGTCCTTTTTTCAGCTTATGTTCTATTATATTAGATAAATTTCCTTTGAATGCTTTTTCTCCGGTTAATGTTTCATAAAGTATTACGCCTATCGAGTAAATATCGGAGGAAAAGGTAGGAGAATCGGTCAGGGCTTCCGGGGCAGCATATGCGGGTGTTATTATATCCGGGTCATAGCCGGGATCGATAAGTTTAACACTATTTTTATTATCGACGAATATATGAGTCGGCTTTAAATCCCCGCATATAATTCCTTTTGAGTGTAATACAAAAAGCGAATCGAGGATAGAGATTATAATTTTTTCTAATCTTTTAAAGTCTTCCTTTTTTGAAGGTGGGTTTTTAAATATTTGGCTAATTGTGGGAAAATTGATTTTTTCCATAGAAAAGCCGCATTTTCCGTTGCTTTCGAACCATTCATAAACCGATACGAAATGAGGGTCTTTTATTTCCGAGAGAAGTTTGAATTGCCCCTTTAGCACTTCCTTATCTGAAAGCTTGCCGACTTTGTACGCTACTTCTCCTTTTGTAAATATTTTAGCGAATTTCCCTTCTTTCAGAAGGTCGAGCTTACTTAAATCTATTTCTTATTACCTCCTTCCTAACATACATTATAAGATAATAATATCACAGGTCAAGAGGGAAGCATACTTTAAAATCTACACAGAAAATATACACTTCAACCATCTTAATGCCACAAAAGAAGGATAATATCACCGTGCATTTTTCTCACATAATATAAACCATTAAAATACAAATATTTAAAAAAGATTTCTTAAATCAAAGTGCGAGTTTTTTTCGCACCTAACAAATTCTATCTTTTATTCTTTTGAGCATAAAGCCTTTATTACCAAGCATTTATCATGAGTACGGGTATTTGGAATGTTTTTTGTACAAAGAAAAATGTATGATTGAAAAAAATAAAATGAGTAAATAAAAAAATGGAAACCGGGCAAACTGATACAAAAAAAATAAAACACGTTGTGGAAACCATAACTTTAGGCGGTACTGCTTTTAAAGGCGAAATTACCGGAAGGAATTCAAAGGGTATATTTATGAAGATTGAAAGTAAGACAGGTTCTAATAACTCGGTATTTATATCGCATCAGGCAATATCCCATATAGAAATTATTGATTAAAGGAAAACACTTAAAAAGGAGGAAAAGTATGAGAAAACTAAGTATTGTAGTACTGGTATTGTTAATTAGTGGAAATGTTTATGGACAAAGAGGGCACTGGGAAGATAATAGTAGTCTACCGGAAGCCTGGACAAGCGGAAATGTCGGTATCGGGACACCGTATCCTTACGAGAAATTACATGTTAATGGTACAATAAGAATGACGGGTTTTAAATTGACAACGGGCAAACGTGATGGTTATGTTTTAACTTCTAATAGTAGCGGTGTAGGAACCTGGAAAGCAGCTCCTAGTGGAGGGGGTGGATCGTCTTGTTGGAGCGATGTGGGAACTTATGTACGGTTGGATGACATTGGAGACCAAGTTATCATAGGATCGACAAATACGCCGGGCGGTAATCAAGCGGGCGTAGCAAAGGTCTATATTGTCAACGGAAATCAATATTTAGAACTAGCTCAGGGGTTCCTGAATACTGCTCGTTTAAGATTTCGTGCTGAGGATACAGATGGGGCATCAATTGCATATACCTGGAATGCTCCACTTAAATTTTATAATGGAAATATGATTGAAAGGATGAGAATAGCAGGTAATGGAAATGTCGGTATCGGGACGACAGCACCAACAGAAAAATTAGATGTGGCAGGTACATTACAGATGAATGGGTTCAAATTACCAACAGGCAAACACGATGGTTATGTTTTAACTTCTGATGGTGAGGGTGTAGGAACCTGGCAGGAAGTTATTGGTGGAGGGGATGGTTCATGTTTATGGGATGGGGATGCAAGTAGAGTTTATTATAACGGAAATGTTGGTATCGGGACGTCGAGTCCGGGAAAAAAGTTAGACGTGAATGGCAACATAAGAATTCCTCTTAATAATAGAATTTACTTTGGCGGCTCATCAATAGAAGGATATAATGATTATTACAATGGTCTAAAATTTTATGGTAATGGAGGCACTCTCCCTTGTATTACTATGCATGGGGGAGGAAA
>CAYWUC010000245.1:0-2704 GCA_964461395.1 uncultured bacterium | reverse complement strand
CCCAGCGCGGTCAAAGCTCCAATCTCCCGTTCTCTTTCATAAACGGAAATCAAAATGGTGTTTATTATAACAAAACTCGCGAGAAGAAGGAAGAAAAAATAGACCACGTTGTAAATTTGAGTCGCTATCTTTATCATATTATAGTAATTTCCTTGATTTTCCCATGACTTAGCGATATACTCCGGAGGCAGGACTGCGTTAACTTCATCTTCCACTGCAAGACTCTTTTCTCTATCATACAGCAAGATCAATACTTCGGATGCCCCATTCCCCATCTTTACTAAATCCTGGACTCTCGCGATGGGAGCGACCATTAGTCTTTCATCCAGACTTTTTATTCCATAGGTAAATATGCCGATTATCTTAAAAGACTCGACAGAAATAGAGTTGTAAACTGTTTGAGATAATAGAGTTATTCTTTGCCCTGTATGCAGGTCGAATTTTTCGGCAAAGCCCGAACCGACCATAATACCTTTTGAATCGGAAGAAAGATATTCTCCATCCACCATTTTCTCATGGATTACATTAAATCTTTTTTCTTTTTCAGGGTCAACACCCAGAAGCTGGGTGTAATAATTCTTTTCGTTAAGATTTAACATTACCGGAGTTTTTATACGTGGTGTCGCGAAATCGACTCCTTTTAGTTTTTCCAGCTGACTAATGATTTTTTCGGCATCCTCTACATAATATTCCAGAGGTTGAGTCTTTTCTTTCTCAAAAAATTTCTTGTGTGCCACTCTTACATGTCCCGTCTCGAGCATTATCACATTGTTTATGGTGCTACCCCACAAACCACCAATGAAAGACTTAAACATTACCACAAGAAAAGTAGCAAAAAAGACGGCTGTGATAGTAAGAAAAGTTCTTCTTTTATTACGGAATATATTCTTAAAAGAGAGTTTTATGATATGCTTCATCCGAATTTCCCTGCGCTTTTTAGAGTTTCAGAGATACTTCTTTTCAAAGCTCTTCTTGCCGGAAATATGGATATAACGCTTGAAGATACAGTTGTAAACATCAAAGCGGTTGCCATCATGCCAAAATCCCATTTGGAACGAAAGACAGCTGAAACCCGGTATCCGTAACTTATATCTCCTACGTAATTCGACATATCCCATCCGTATCGAATGAGATACCAGGTAACAATCGCGCCCAGTATGAGCCCCAAAACACCTCCAATGAATCCTAATCCACCGGCTTCAAATATAAAATTCAAAATAATTTCTCTGTTTGTCATTCCCATCGCCCGCATCATTCCTATTTCTCCCGTCCTTTCAAAAACTGCCATATTCATAGTATTTACAATACCAACCGTTATTATAATAAAAACCATCATGAGCATCATAGAAGACCCGCCTTTTTTTCCCTGACTGAGATCCAAGTAATCTTGTGCCTGCTCCTGCCAGGTCTTAACTGTCATTTCGTCCACAACGATTTCTTTTTTTAATTCCCGGCTGAGCTCCTCCGCTTTTTGTTCCGTTTTGACACTTATCAAATTTATGTCTCCGCCCATGTCAAGCAAATTGTTGGCTGCATCGATGGAGATATAGAAAAAGTTCTTATTCACTTCGGGATTTGGAGTCTCGAATAAAGCTGTAACTTTAAAAGCATCCGCGTTATGGGCTCCGGTTTTAGTATCGGTTTCTATAATAAGAAAATCTCCCACCTTTACATTCAATAATTCAACTGTATTTTTGCCAATCATTATCTCATTTCCCTTTTCGGGAAGATTTCCTTCATATACCATTTCATGAAGGTCATAAACTTTTTTATGGGATTCCGCTTCTATACCCATTCCAAAAAACGGATATGAATCTCCTGTAACTTCGTTTATCAAACTTGCCTTGAATTTTATTTCCGGAGTGAATGCTAAACTTTTCCCGTTTAGAATTTTCTCTATTTTTTCTCTTTCTTTAACAACTTCCTCTACAGGGATATAATTTTCTTCTTCGAAAAATTCAATATTTCCTATTTTCACAGAAGCCATCTCATACTTCTTCAGATTACGAATAGAGGCTTCATCCGCCCACTCCAGCATTCCGCTAAAAAACAAAAGAATACAAACACCGACAGCAAGAGAAAGGCAGGTGAGAAAAGTTCTCTCTTTATACCGAAGAAGATTTTTCATGCCTAATTTAAAGACGAATTTCATTCTTGAATCTTTCCATCCCGAAGTTTTATACGCCGCCTCGAATACTCCATAACCATCGGGTCGTGGGTAGCAAAAAGGAAAGTTATTTCTTCTTCTTTGTTTAGCTTTTTCATAAGCTTCATTATCTCTCCACCGGTTACGGAATCGAGGTTCGCGGTTGGTTCATCGGCTAATACAAGCACAGGCTCTTTAATAAGAGCCCGGGCGACAGCCACTCTCTGCTGCTGTCCTCCGGAAAGAGCCGCTGGCTTGCGCTCCTCCATTCCCTTAAGCCCTACCTTTTCTAAAAGATTATATACTCTCTCTTTTATTTCCTTTTCCGAAATACCCAATAAATTGAGAGGAAAAGCTACATTTTCAGCGGCCGTCAGAACGGGTATCAAATTAAAAGTCTGAAAAACAAACCCGATTTTTTCTCTTCTAAAAAGGGTTCTTTCTTTTCTGTTTAATTTACTGAGATCGTCACCATCGAAGGTTATCGTTCCGGACGTCGGACTATCCAGTGCTCCAATTAGATTGAAAAGAGTAGTCTTTCCGCTTCCGGACGGTCCT
>CAYWUC010000244.1:0-1825 GCA_964461395.1 uncultured bacterium | reverse complement strand
AGAAAAAATCAAGGAAAGTCTTGGCGGTTTAAAGAAAGAAGTAGATTCAGGTGTGAGTAAAATCTTTAAAGATAGAGCTGATCAGTTGAATATGCTGCTACATGAATTTGTTAAGGATTCGGATCCTGAAATGTGGAAGGGATATGTTTTAAGTGGGCTTTCCGCGCTTTCTAAAGAAGGAAGGGTAGGTACTTTAATCAAATTTGAAGGGCTGAAATTGAGTGTTGACGCTAATGCGGAAAATCTGAACAGGGATGAAGTAAATAAATTTATGAAATTGTTGTTGGATTTTATAGTTAAGAAAGCATTGAGCGAATTTGGGAAACAACAAACAAAAATGATTGTTCAGAAAGTGATTAGAGAAATTAGTGAGAAGAATAAATAATGATTGATTTAAAAGATTTAAAAGATAATTTCGATTTAATTGCTACTTTTAGTTTGAGTGAACCTAAAGAATTTGTTGGTGAGCTTGAAGGCGGAAAAGAAATTTTAGATAGGATTAGTCTTGTTTTAACTCAGACTTTTGACGCTATAGGGGCACTTCCTTTTCGGCAACTGATTGTAAAAGCTAAGGATAAAAAAGTTGTTATAATTTATTACAGAAATAAATTTTTCGGATTAGTTGCAAATAAAGACGAAAATGTTGAAAATATTCTCAAGTATATTTATGAAAAAGGAAGTGTTTTAAGGCCGAGAGTTAAGGTAAAAGAAACAAAAGTCGAAAGGGCTATAATTGAGAAGGAGAAAGAACCGGAAGTAGCGGAAGAAAAGAAAGAAAAATTAGAAGAAAGTATATCAAAACCGGAAGAAATAGAGAAAAAAGAAATACAGAAAGAAGAATTGAAGGAGAAAGAAGAGGAGAGAGAAAAAGAGAAAGAAAAGGAGAAAGAAAAAGAAAAAATTGTAGAGAAGGTTATAAAAGAAGAGGAGAAGCCCGAAAAAGTTGAAACCGTAAAAGTAGCAGAAAAAATAGAAGAACCGGAAAAAATAAAAAAAGTTACCGTTAAGAAAGAAATTCTAAGTACAAAAGTTTTAGATTATATTGAGGAAATAGCAGGTAATTATCTTGGCGATTTTTCTTTAGATATAGTATCTAATGTAATAGCGGATAGCGGCATAGATAAGAATAACCCAACTAAAGATCAAGTGTTGGGTATCGCTCAGTCTCTTAAAGAAGCCGCGACTTTAATAATCGGACCTTCAAAAGCAAAGAAATTAAACCAGGATATTTTGAAGAAGATAGAGGAGGTATGATGTATTTATTGGAAGTATTTTTAGGTTCATTACCTGAAGAAATTACTAAAATGGCTTCTTTGAATAGTTGGATAATGATTATAGCGGCAGTTTTTCTGTGGATCACTTTTGTGCTTTTTGGAATAATTGCTAAAAGGTATGAGAGGGTTCTCCGAAAAAAAACAGAATGGCAGTTCATTATTATTGCACCTTCCGGAATTCTCGTATATGCTATTTTGCAATTAATGTCAGTATTTCAGGGTAATCTTAAGATGCCGGTGAGTACCGGCAGAATAGCATACTCATTATTTTTTCTTTCGGGGATTCTATCTTTACTCGGAGCGTTGCGTTTTAGAAAAGTAGTTAGTCCGAGAAAAGGAGGTTTCAGATGAAAGTAGATTTTCCATTTGAGATACTTTTTGCTATTGGTATACTTATTTTTACTTTATCTCTTTATGTTTATGGTTTAATTATAAAAAGACTTCTCCCTCTTATAGAGAAAAAGGGGATATGGATTTTACCTATAATCGGTTCGATTTTTTTGGTTTTGTCAGCTGTCATTCATTTTTACCGAATCTTATACTTTGGTAAA
>CAYWUC010000243.1:0-1547 GCA_964461395.1 uncultured bacterium | reverse complement strand
TAAGTTAGAGGATTTATCTAAAGATACTCTATTATTGTGGAATCAACTATCAACAAAACAGATGGAATCTTCCGAGGGGTTGTCTGAGATCAGAGAAAAGTTAAAAAATCTGTATGCTTCTATGTATGTTATATATGAGGGCTCGGATTCTTTCAGGGTTACGGTAAGGAAGAGTGAGGAGTTATTGTCTTTCGGACTCAGTCTTATTGGTGAGGTGATGAATCGGATTCGCTTTTTTAATGATAGTACTATCGTTCTAAGTAAAAGATTAGAGGAATTAATAAGTAAAAGAGAAGAAATAAACGCGATTGTATCAGATCTACAGGAACTTAACGAAACCTCCGGAAATACAGCAAGGAATGCCGAGATAAAAGCGTATCAGGCTGGAGCTTCAGGTAAAGGGTTTGAGGTTGTAGCGGAAGAATTGGGAAGGTTAACAGGTGGGTCATTGGAAATTGTACGAGAGATGGTAGGCAGCCTCGAGGCTCTAAAGGAAAGATCAGAGGAAGCAACCGAAAAGTTCGGATCTATAAGCGAAAGTCTTACTAATTTTGTCGAAAACGCGGACGAATTAAAGATGAGTTCCGATGAGGTTAGAGATAAAATTTCTCTTATTATGGATACTTCCGATAGGTTATTAAATTTATTTGAGGCTATAGATATAAAAAGACGGGATATTGAAGAAACTGCCAATTTTTTACTTACATTATCCAGAGAAACCTTATTGAAGTTGGAAGAAATAGATCTTTTCCTTTCGCAGAAACAGACACTTAGAGAAATTCTTAAAAACCATATAGATGTTTTTAGGCGTTTGTTAGAAAAAGAATCGGGTCTTCTTCCCGTAAATATTTCCCATATAGACCTGGCGCTGGAAAATATCTCTAACCTTGATCGTTATAGTCAACTTAGTGTGGTGGCTCTGTCTTCGACCCCGTCGTATGGGAATATTAGTTTATCCGAACTTGACAGTATGAAAAAAATGTTGGGTATGATAGGACGTGAGATAGAAGGAGTTAAAGAAATAATTAAGGAGACACAGTATCAAGCAAAGGTCTGTTTAAACAATATAGATAATGTTCAATCTTTTATCGAAAAAGAGTCGAAAGTTATAGATGAAGTGGTGCACATACAGTTGAACTTATCGAGAGTTTCTTCTGGCCTCGGAAGATTGGTTGAAAATGCCGGAGATTTTACCGAACAGTTAAGGGTTATTTCTCTTTATGGTAAAATAGAAGCTTCGAGAATTCCCGAAGATATTGCCGGTCTCCCTTCTATTGTAGAAGAGATGCGGAAACTTTCCAATGATTATTCGAAATTGGGAGATAAGTTGTGGAGATTTTTTGATCCGGTAAGTGACAAAATAGAGGATTTGAAAAAGACGACCTTAATCCTTGAAAATACTATTGGCAGGTTAAAAGATATCGTTAAGGAGAGTAAAGTCGCGTTCGAAGAAAACAAAGACCAGATTGAAACTTTGACGGAGGTGTCCGCGAGTATCCGTCCTTTTATAGATAAACAAGAAGATGTGGTAGGGGAAATAAGTTCTT
>CAYWUC010000242.1:0-1687 GCA_964461395.1 uncultured bacterium | reverse complement strand
AAATTATGTTTTTTTAATGTTTTCATATTTGAGTGAATGTTTTTTAATTAATACCCCTCTAAAAAAATCTATAAGTTAAAGATGATAAGTCAAGTCAGTATTTATTATTATTGTTTAAAACTTTACCCTCAACCGAATTTTTCACATGTAGGACATAAATCGTTAGGCTTTTAGGCGGCAAATTAGTGAGTCTAAACTTAGCTACCATATATCGGGTTTCGGACCCTAGTTATTTTTAGTTGGTTCGTTTGGTCTTGGGGTCGTTGGCTTGGGATTCTTACTCCTGGCTTCTGACTTCTGGATTCTGACTTCTGGATTCTGGATTCTGATTTATCCCCTTGACAAAATATTTTATAAGCATATTAATTTTTTACGGATGTAAGGAAGGAGGTATAAGTGCCAAAAGTTATTTATGATTATAGTAAATGTACTGGTCTTGCTGATTGCGCTGAAGCTTGTCCTGTGGAAATCCTGGAAGCCAGCGAGAGCGGAAGATGGTGTAAGCCTGTGGACGATGAGGTTGATAATAAAGAGGTTCTTGAAAAATACCATAAGGAAGTTGAGCCTAATGATTCTTCCAAACTGGTACTCGCCTTTGATATGCCGGAATGTATAGAATGCCAGGCTTGTGTTGCTTCCTGTACTCTGGGCGCGATAGAGATAGCATCGGATTAAACTAAGAAGTTGGGAGTCGGAAGTTAGAATTAAGAAGCTCTTCCCAAAACGACTTATTGT
The DNA here is from genome assembly GCA_964461395.1 of uncultured bacterium. GTDB lineage: Bacteria > Hydrothermota > UBA3072 > UBA3072 > UBA3072 > JAFGHJ01. The sequence goes on along the minus strand of CAYWUC010000242.1, from coordinate 952 downwards.
TCGCTTGGCAATTAGAAAATTACCTTGCTAATGAAAATTATTAAATTGAATCGAAGTATTATAGGGTTTTTTCTGTTTGTTTTTTCTTTGCAAGCTTTAGCCGGAACTAAAGGTCAAATTGAGGGTAATATAGTTGATGTGAAGACGGGAAAGACTCTGTCGTACGTTAATGTGATTGTTATCGGAACAAGCCTGGCGGTCGATTGTAAAAAAGATGGTTCATATCATATAACAAATATATCTCCCGGTATATATGATATTCAAGCCCGGGGAATAGGCTATCTCCCTTTAACAGTAAAGAATGTTGTGGTGGAAGCGGATCATAGTACCAGGTTGAATCTCGAACTGTTTGCCCCCAGGACGATAAAAGGTACTGAAGTAACAGTCGAGTCGGAAGAAAAAATTCTTAAAATGGATGTATCTTCAAAAATATATTATTTCAATATTAATGAGATAAAAAAAATTCCTCTTGTTTCTGAATTTGAAGATTATATTTCTTTTTGTTCGTTGCGGGAAAAATTAGGGAATGGGAAAAGAGAAAACCCCGACATTTTATATTTAACGGACGGTTTTAACGTATCGGATAACAGGTTAAATAAACCGGTTTTAATGCCTCCTCTGTCAGCGGTTAAAAATGTTATTGTTCTCGATGGAGGTTTCGATGCCGAGTATGACGGTATAGGTTCATGTGTGGTTAATGTTATAGAGAAAGAAGGAACGAGAGACGGATATCATGGTGCTGCTAATTTCATGTACATTCCTTCTCATATGCCGCATCACGGAAGTAGTATTTTTAATTCCCAAAATGTTAATCTTCGTCCCTTTGTCGATAAGACAGACAGTTTGTGTTGGAATGGTACTTCCGTACTTCCGGAAGAAGAGGCCGATGATTATGAGTATTTTGAAGGCTGGACTGGGTACGCGGAAGATAGGGAAAGTGAAGGGGATACTC
>CAYWUC010000241.1:0-3824 GCA_964461395.1 uncultured bacterium | reverse complement strand
CAATTCCCTTTAAACCCAATTTTCAGTTCCTTTTTACTAATATCTTTTTTTCCTTGTTTGGATATAATGTCGAAAAAAGAACTAAATGTCGATTTTTTAATCGATTTAATGAAGATTACTGTAAATAAGATTCCCAAAAAGACTAATTTGAGTAAAAACAATACTCCGCCAATTCCTATTATAGGACCGAGAACTTTGAAATTGTTGGCCCATTCTAAAAATTTAGAGAGCCATATAGTTAGTGGGTTAACTGCGATAATTGGTACAAACAGAGCAACGAAAAACAATACTATTGCGCCAATCATAAAGAATCCTTCGTATTGAAATAACCGCATCAATTCATGACCGTATACCATTTCAGCCTGTTGTTGTGCTTCATAATAATTACTTGCATAGCCTAGATATATAATTAATGCCCCGGTAAAAGGGAATAATATAATTGATAGAATGCTGTGATTGTATTGAAGCGCATTTAGAGTTAATGATGCTGTAAGGGAAACTAGTAAGTAGGATCCAAATGCTTTTACTAAATATTTACCTTGGTCTATTTTTAATAAAGAAAAAAGTAGAACACTAGGAAGGACAAAAACCCATTTCCAGACAAGGCCAAAAACAACATTAATTGTCCCTAAATAAAAAATATACTGTAAGATGTTCATATTAATTCCTTTCTAATAATGTCGAAAAAAGAACTAAATGTCAATGGTAGTATTCAAGAAATACTATAAATAGCCCCTTGACTAAAGTAGGCATTTTCTTTATACTTTTGATATCTAACGTAATCTTTAAAAAGGGAGGCAAAATGAAAAAGTTAATCATTTTATCGGTGATATTAGTAACTTTATTAGGATGTGTTAACAAACAGAGAGAAACGGAATTGTTGAAGAAAATAGCTGAACTAGAGAATCAGTTAGACGAATGTCGGTATGGGGCAGAGAAAATTCACACCAAAATGAAATTATCATATGAACAGAAAGATTATAAAACATGTAAAAAACTTTATAAGGAAATGGAACAAAGGCATCTTGATTCTGAATTATTCTCAGAAGTTGAAGCAATATATGATAAAGTAGTCAAGGCTGAAAAAGAAAAAACGGAAAAAGAACGTTTGTTGGCAGAGAAAGAAAAACAACAGAAGTTAAAGGCTTTAAACAAATTAAAAAAAGAATATGATGATGTGGGAGGTGTAACATGGTATAGAAATCCATATTTTACGCACTATAGTAATGCAAATCTTACCTCTCTTTACTTTGGAAGTAAAGGAAAATCGACATGGCTTCGATTAAAAATGTCATATCAAGGAGATGACTGGATATTTTTTGAACATGCATATCTTTCTTATGATGGGAATACTAAGGAGATTGTTTTTAATAAATATGATGATAAGGAAAGCGAAAATAGTGGTGGTGGCGTTTGGGAATGGATAGATGTATCTGTTTCGTCTGATGTTGAAAAATTTTTACGAAGATTTGCAAAATCTAAAAATGCAAAGATGCGTTTATCTGGGAAATATTCAAAAACAAAAAATTTGACATGGAATGAAAGACAGGGAATAATTGATGTTTTAAATGGTTATGATGCCATAAAACAAGGAGTAAAGTAAGAAACTGTTCGTTAAATCACTGTATTTTTGTTAAGTAGTTTTATAACCAATGTTTTTTGAGTTTTATATTTGCTGTAATAACAGGGTAAATAAAGATTAATTTAACCCCACCCCTTGACACTTTTCAAAGAAGCCCTGACCCCTATATATTATTTTTTTCTATTTGACTATTTTTCTATTTAACTATTTATCTAAGATTCGAAGAATCTATGTTATGGAACAACAAATAACACAAATAGCACGAATAGTTTTTTGGTTTTAATAAGACACTCGTGTTTATATTAAGTTTTCAAGGCAGGTTATCCAATTATTGAAATGTTCGCACTCTTGACGCAATGCATTTAATCCAATCCTTTTCGTTATCATAGGACCATGCCAAGCTTTTTGATAATTCTTGAAAACACTTATTATACGCCTTGACGGTATAGTACTGGGGTTGTCATCGATCTCTTCAGGTGAATTGAATGCGTTCTTAATACTATTGATCGTTTGCTCTTTATCGGGGATTAACATAGCGTTTGCTGTAATCTGCGGCGAAACAAAAATTAAGGCTTCAAATTCATGCAATTGTAAATAAGGTATAAACTTCAGATTGTCAATGTCTTCTCGGAACTTCACTTCCAAAGAGTCTACTCTCTCGTAGCAGGTGTTTCCTTGCATTTCATTTCTGAATGGTACAATACTAGAAAAACCATAGAAATCGATCATTGTGGTTACAGCTGTAGCACTACTATCTCCTAAAAGCCTGAGAAGATCATTTTTTACTTTATTATATGAGACAATACCACCTTTGAAATCTGGCCCAACTTTCACTCTTTTTGTAGTTGCCAATTTTGGAATAAGAGCCAAACCATTATTAAAGAAATAAGGGTACAAGATATCTCTAACGAAAGTTTCTTCAGTCTGCCCTTCAACAAGTACAAGTATTTTCTTTTTCATCATAACAATTGAATTTTAATTATGGTCTTCCGCCTATAATGTTTTTCTCCCACAAATCACCCAAACCATATTCTTCCAGCCAATCTTTCATATCATCATGGCTTAACTGATTAAAGATAGATTGATTTTCTTGCCTTTCCACCACAATAACATCAACCGGTTCAAATTTATTAACCAGAGTAACCGATTGTGTAGAAACGATTACCTGTGTCTTACTAGACGCACTTCTTAAAAGATCAGCCAAAAGGGTAATTGCATATGGATGCAAACCCAGTTCCGGTTCATCCAATAAAATAAGAGAAGGCAAATCTGGTTGTTGCAGTAAAGTTGCTAAGCAAATAAACCGGAGAGTTCCGTCGGAAAATGAATGTGCATTAAAATATACATCTGAATCCTTCTCTCTCCATTCAAGCTGGATTTGATTTGGATTGTACTGAGATGGACGTAAAATAAAATCATCAAAAAAAGGCGCCACCATTCGAATTGTATCGATAATATTCTGATAATGTTGTGGGTGCATTGATTTTAAAAATAATAAAAATGCAGCAAGATTTGAACCATCGGGTTTGAAAATATAGTTATCGTTTATATCGCCAAGTTGTTTTATCTTCGATGAATCGCTTGTATCATGGAAGTGGTATATTTTCCAGCTTTTAATCGCTTTAGAGGTAAATCTGCCAACGCCTCTCAGTCTTTTCTCTGATAATATTGTTTCCTTATGTCCACTTCCAAATGACTCGTGGTAAGGTATTGGGTACCCATTCGCATGAAAATAACAGTCTTCTTTTGAGAAAACTAACGTATTATCTTTTGTGGGAACCAACCCAAACTCATAGGTGTTTTTATCAAATTCCAACTTCACTAATAATTCATTGGTTATTTTTCGACCAAAATACAATAATGAATCAGCCCCACCAGATTCTCCAATAAAAAGTTGTAACTTCCCTTCGACAATGCGTTCAATCAAATTGAAAAGCGCAATAAAATTTGACTTTCCAACACCATTTGGACCAATAAAAATATTTAAAGCCCTAAGATCCAATTTCATTTGTTTTATTGATTTAAAGCCTTCTATTTCAACTCTTTTAAGCATTATAGTCTGTCCTTTTGATTCTATTGTTAAACATAATGATTGGCGTATTATACCAAATAACATTCTGAGTGTCAAGGCATAAATCGTTTGACTTTTTTATCTTTGGTTTAATTGGTAAAACCATCTATAATCGATCTTTCTTAATTGGTTAAGTATGAATGGGGTCCGACCTTCTTCTTTGAAAAGTGT
>CAYWUC010000240.1:0-3290 GCA_964461395.1 uncultured bacterium | reverse complement strand
ATTTCGGGAAGCCTCTTTGCTCCGAACAATAATAAGGCAACTACCAATATAATTAATATTTCCGGCCATCCAATGGGTCCAAACATTAAGTTCCTCCTTTTTTCTATTCTAAAAATAAAAGGACAAAAAGTCAAGCCCCTTTTAAATTCTCTGAATTTAAGTTTAATGGTTGAATTGTTAAATCGTTGAGTTGTTGAAGGAACCACCCACCTACCCATTAACGCATTCACTATCTTGCGGTAATTGTTTTTTTACAGTTGACAAAATTAGATAGTTCTTTAATATCTGAATATGAGTATAATATTACTCGTTGGCTTTAATTTATTTGTAAGTTCTTCGGTCCCGCTGGGTAACGCTGCAACAGACGTTCCTTCAGGTTTCGCGTTAATGATAGGAGGAAAGTATAAAATCGACTACGATTTTATAAGTTCATATTACAGCGGATCCAACTACGATATAAATCTGTACGGGGTAGCTGTGGGAAAAGAACTAAAGCTTGGAAAAAAAATTTCTATTTTACCGGAAATAGGATTAGTAAACGGTAAAAGAATAAGGGAAGGGGTTTCAGAGAACGGCTTATCTCCTATTTTCTTGGTACGCGTTGCGTACTTGTTTACTACAGAACGTTCAGCTTTACAAATCGGATTTTCTTTAAGGGAGGTTTTCAATGGTCAAGTGGGTGCCGATTTCCTTGATTTTGGTATTGGTTTTAGGATGTGAAAATTCATTTTCCGCGAGAATGACCGCGGATTATTTTCCCTTAAAAAAAGGGAATAAATGGGTATACGATGTACAAGGAGACAATAATTACCAAATTGAGATTGAAGTAACAGGTATTGAAAACATACAAGGTGACAGCATGTTTTCAGTTAACACAGGCGGAGAGATTAAGCGATTCCAAAGAAAATCGGGTAAAGCAAACAGAATAAGAGAACTGTTTACCACATACGAAGGAGATAAAGTTTCTTTCGGTATAATATATGAACCATATCTCTTACTACCCCCAATCAACGGTGAAAACTGGGAAAAAGAATTTCGATTCCATTCAGTTCACAACGGAGATACAATAGAAAAAAATTTTTTCGTAAAAATTGATTCAGTTACTAACACCACAATAATTCTAAATTCAGAAAATTATAAAAATGTATACAGGCTAAGGAGAACCATTATCGAAGATAACGATTCTCTGATACAATACGAATGGTTTGCGCCCAACATAGGTCTAATTAAAAAAGAAATACTTTCTGATTCAGTTCTTTGGGAACTCGCATCCTTCGCATTCGATGAATAACTCCGGGAAATCAGTCAAAGATTTCGTTTATTATTTACAGGCAGAAAGAGGATTATCCGAAAACACTGTAGAAAGTTATAAACACGATGTTTTATCATTCATTACAGATACAGAGAAAGATATTAAAAACATAAAAAAACAAGATGTTCAAAACTATCTGGACCGCTTGAACGGTTTAAATCTCTCTACCGCGACAGTCGCCAGAAAAATGTCTTCTCTAAGGATGTTTTTTCTTTTCCGGATAGGAGAAGGCTTGATCGATGAGAACCCAATGGCCAACATTGAATCTCCTAAAATGGAAAAAAGACTGCCAAAATTCTTATCTGTTGATGAAATTGAAACCTTAATCGAAAGCGTCAATGGTGATTTTAAATACTCCCTCAGGGATATAACAATTTTAGAATTGCTCTATGGCTGCGGGTTAAGGGTTTCGGAACTTCTTAACCTTAGGGAAGAAGATATTTTTCTAAAAGAAGATTTTATCCGCGTTAAAGGAAAAGGAGATAAGGAAAGAATAGTCCCACTCGGGGGAAAAGCTAAAAAATCTCTTATTAAATATATGAAAGAGTTAAGACCCGTTTTAAACAAAAGAAAATCTCCTTTTTTGTTCTTAACCAGAAGAGGAAACCAACTTTCCAGAATGGGCCTCTGGAAACGATTCCAGGAATATATTGTTAAAAGCGGAATAAAAAAAGACTTTACACCTCATGCACTCAGACATTCTTTTGCCACTCATCTACTCGAGAGAGGAGCAACACTCCGAACAGTACAACTTCTTTTGGGACACGCAGATATCTCTACCACCCAGATATATACACATATCGACAGAAGCTATCTAAGAAAAATAGTCTCTTCATATCACCCTCGGGGATAAAATGATTATTTTTTATATTCTCTCTCTTATAAATCCTTCGATAGTAAGATTAAGATATTCGGGCGGAGACTGGTACAATGATCCCGATATCATCCCGAATCTCGCGGCAGAAATAAATGCAAAAACAAAACTCGGAATATCTGAAAAAGAAGTAATTCTCTCCTTAAATGATTCCGATATTTATTCCTACCCGTTTCTTTTCATTACAGGACACGGTAAAATAAATCTTTCAAAATCCGAATTAGAAAACCTAAGAAACTACCTTTGGAACGGCGGTTTTATCTATGCGGATGACGACTACGGAATGGATGAACACTTTCGCGAACAATTGAACAATGCCTTTCCAAAACATAAATTAGTCCAGCTGCCGGTCGATCATGAAATATATAACGTCTTTTTCAAATTCCCGGAAGGATTGCCAAAAATACATGAACACTATAAAGGTGCTCCGAAAGGCTATGGGTTATTTTTAAAGGGTAGATTAGCTTTGTTTTACACTTTTAATAGTAATATTTCGGACGGATGGGCAGCCCCTTCCGTATATCGTGACCCCGAAGAACTCAGAGAAAAAGCTTTAAAGATGGGCATAAACATATATATTTATGCGATGACTCACTGATGGGCGAAAATCATTACGAAAAAATACGTGATTTTTTCCCTCCGGGAGAAGAAAAAAAAGTAGTAGAAAAGTTGATTCGCAAATGGGAAAAAGACCCTTCGGGAATACAAATTTACAAAAGTAAAACCCCCAAAAAACTTTCATATCCCTTTTATTTTTATATGGGCGTTATTGGTAAAGACTGGCCCGGTTTTTCTACAGCAATTCTCGGAGTAATTCACGGTAAAGGCTGGAATTTATCTTACGAATCCGGGCTGACTCTAAAGATAAAAAACAAACAGGTAGGCATCATCATATTTGTGATAGAGGTTCAAAATGAATCGGCTCAGAGGAAATTCAGAGAAGACAAGAAAGAAATAACGGATAATATTTTGAATGTTTCAACGGGAAGCCTTGCCAAAAGATTACTTCTATCGGTCGAATCAAAACGTCTTGAAATATACTCTAAAGTTATAAATATTATAAAGAAAGAATGCAAAGAAAATTTCTTACCAGATCTATTAGGT
>CAYWUC010000239.1:0-2573 GCA_964461395.1 uncultured bacterium | reverse complement strand
GCGGTTGTTGATTTTAACTTTTGTTTTGATAAACCGTTTCGAAGCAATCGGTTTTTTGATTGCCGCGAAATCGATTTTTAGAATCGGAGAAATCACCAATTCTAAGAATAGAAAGGTCGCGGAATATATTCTGATTGGTACCCTGCTCAGTGTGGTAAGCGCTATATTTCTGGGAATAATTGCAAAGTGGCTGTTATCCCAACCACTTTCCCCGAATATTTAGGCAGCCAATTAGTTATTAGTCAATTGGTAAATTATATTATCAGTAAAAACGGGAAGGGATTGGGACTAATTCACTGATATACTAATTCACTGATATACCGATTCTCCGAATCTCAATGCCTTGACAAATGTTTATTATATTTTTATCTTCAGCTATAGAGGTTTGATTAATATCTTAGAATATAATAAAAAATAAAGGGGTTTTTTTATGAAATTATATTATAGAATTTTACTTATATGTTTTGGGCTTTTACTAATTGTTTGTGAGGCTAATGTTAGGAAGCAGGGGATAAGGGTGCCCGAAAGATATGGTGCTTCGAATTATACTCAATTATCGGACCAATCGAAGCGTAGATATTTAAATGAGGTTTATTTTTATTCTGATATGGTAATAGACGCGATTATAAATGGAAAGGTTTTTAAAGGCATGACTACTGAGATGGCTATATTTAGCTGGGGGCGACCTGATGATATAGAGCAAAGAGAAGGTTCCTGGGGATCTGTGGAAAAGTGGACATACGGTATAACATCACAAGGAGAAGGTTTTAAATATCTGCATTTTAAAAACGGAAGATTGGACGACTGGAAGGATTAAATCTATTTAATTTTAGAGGCGTTCGATAGTCTAATTGCTATTATTAATTTAGTAGAACAAAAACAGTTTTGACAAATGAGAATTTTACTTATAAATCCGCCTATTTATGATTTCGCGGTTTATGATTTCTGGATGAAGCCTCTCGGGCTTTTATATCTTTCCAATATACTGAAAGAAAAAGGGCATAAGGTTTATTTGTTGGATGCTGTTAATCGGTTCGATTCTTATTTTAAGGATTGCAAAAGTGACGAGTTTGGCAGAGGGAAAATCAAATATAGCAAAGTTAAAAAACCTGAAATATTAAAGGATGTTCCCGGAAGATTTAAGCGATATGGGTTACCAACTGATGTTATAAGAAGAAGAATTAAAGAGTTTAATCCTGAAGTTGTAATGCTCGGGTCCGGTATGACTTACTGGTATCCGGGTTTAATCGAGATAAAAGAAATCATTAAAGAGCTTAGGTTGAATTCTGTTTTGCTTCTTGGCGGAATATACGCGTCTCTTCTGCCCGAGCACGCCAGAAGTATTGGTTTTGATATGGTTTATTCGGTAAAGGAGAAATATATAAAAGAATTAGATGTGAGAATCCCAGAAAATTTTAAGGGTTTTCCTCCTCCCGACTACTCGCATTATTCTAATATTGGTTATGCCTGTCTCTGTACTTCCCTCGGTTGTCCTTTTGATTGTCCTTACTGTGCTTCTTCTTTTCTTTATGAAAGTAAGACAAATAAAGAAGAAGGACAGATTGTTGAAGAAATAATTTATTTATATGAAAAGGGAATAAAGAAATTTGCCTTTTACGATGACGCGCTCCTGTTTCCACAGGAAAGATTTATAAATTTATGTGAGAAAATAGCCGAAAAGAAGATGGACGTTTCTTTTTTTACTCCGAATGGACTTCATTCTCGTTTTATTTCAGCGGATGTAGCAAAAATGATGTATAAAGCGGGGTTTAGGGAACCGAGAGTTTCTCTTGAGACATCCGACGCGAGTTTACAGAAAAAACTTTATATGAAAACTTCGAATCATGAATTTATTAGAGCAGTCGAAAACCTGAATAAAGCGGGGTATGAGAAAAAAAATATTTTTTCCTATCTTCTCGCGGGAGTTCCGGGGATAAGTTTCGATTCTGTTGAAAAATCGATTCGTTTTGTCGCGGAGCAAGGGGTTAAGATATCTCTCGCGGAATTTTCTCCCATACCGGGAACAAAAATGGAAGAGAAACTGCCGAATCCTCTTCTCGCGAACAATACGGTATTTTATCATTATAATAATATGGCGAAGGAGATGATAAGAGTAAAGCTGTTAGCTCAAGAGGCGAATGAAAAGATTTTCTAATTGATCCCTAGATTCGGGAAACTTAAACTTAGCTACCAGGTCTCAGGTACTAGGTCCCAGTTTTGAATAGTTGGTTCGTTGGATCGTGGGGTCGTTGGTTCGGATTTTCTAAAACCACCTAACGATCTAACCATCTAACGACCTAACGGTTAAATTTTGTCATATTACAAATAAGGGTCTCTAACAATATTAAACTCTTGACAATTAAGGCATTTATTGATAATTTAACATTACATAAACATATGGAAGCGAATGATACGGTTAAAGAATATATAGATAAGTTAGAGGATTTATCTAAAGATACTCTATTATTGTGGAATCAACTATCAACAAAACAGATGGAATCTTCCGAGGGGTTGTCTGAGATCAGAGAAAAGTTAAAAAATCTGTATGCTTCTATGTATGTTATATATGAGGG
>CAYWUC010000238.1:0-3288 GCA_964461395.1 uncultured bacterium | reverse complement strand
AACAGGAGTTAAATTTAAGGATTGATTGCATTAACGTATTAACAGTCTCAAATCTTCCTTGAATAATGACAAGGGATATTTATAGATTCTCAGTATATTTAATGGTTAGGGGTATTAGGGTTTGGAGTGTCACTAAAACCTGATACCTAGTACCTAATAATACATACCACCATTGACATTTAGTCTTTTTTTCGATATCATTCATAAAACATGGAGGTGCAAATGTCAAATAATATTATGCTTTCTACAGGAGATATTAGACGAGAATATGAAACTGTTGATATTATATTTGAAGCTCAAGTAATAAGGAGCAGATGGATTCGTTCCGGTGGTAGAGAAACTTTGAAATTTTTATCAGAATTGAATTCTAAGCTAAAAGAAGCAGCTAAAGATAAAGGATGTGATGCAATTATCTGGATAGATTATGATTTCGACAGAAATCCAAATGTTCAAGTATTAACAGCATATGGAACAGGAGTTAAATTTAAGGATTGATTGTAATAAAACGGCTGATAGCTCACTGCTCACAGCTTACGGCTAAAAACAATTATCAACGGGATCAGATATTGAAATGTGAAAAGATAACAATAGCTGACTGCTGACAGCCGACAGCTGACGGCTCTCCCCTATCCAACCATCCCAAAAACCAACAATTATCTTCTTGACATTAAGTCCTTTACTCGGTATCATCTTTATAACGGGGTCAGGTCTTGTTTTTTGAGTTTCCTAACTTACAAACCGTTCTATAAGCCAAAAAATCCCAGCTTACTAAATTCAAAAAGCTTCTTACAGAACGCAGGATGTTCAAATATTGTGATATTTATTAGAGCGGAAATCGCTGCTTTGGCATCCAGGATCTCTGAGATTTTATCTTCCGGACCATCCAAAATTTCTTTTATTTCTTCCTTGACTTTAACTTTCATTTCAGCAGAAGAGAATCCATTTAACTTGTCCCTCAAATATTTTACTATTTCTTGAAACTCATTTTTATCCAACCAGATACCATGGCAATTTGGACACCAGTCTATAATAATAGTAGACCCATTAAAACTGGTAGAAACCAATTTTACTCCATTGCATTTCGGACATATACGTTTTGATGGCATTGCATTAGTTTTACCGATAGCTTCAACTTCATCGTCCATCCATGTTAATGTGCTCCAAGAATCTCTCTCACTTTTATCCTTCAACTTCCGCAATTCATCGCTATCCACAAAAAACCCTTTACATTTAGGACACCCTTCTATCTCTATACCGTAGACTGTGTATAGATTAAGATTTGCTTCACATACCGGACATTTATATGCAGTTTCTGATTGCATTTTAGCGCCTTTAATCGGAAGCACTTCTACTTCAAAATCGGTTTCAATGCTTTTTCTTCTTATTCGTTTATACCAATAAGGCAAATGTACATTGTTTACAAACTCAGAAAATCCTTTTCCCTTAATAGGCATTATTTCTTCTAGTTCTTTATTGATTAAATCAAGTTCGCCACCATCAAGCCAAAATCCACCACAATTTCCACAACGGCCCAATACTATATCGCTATACCCGATAAAGATTACTTTATCTAAAGTAGTATCCTCGCATCTTGGACATTTTCTTGCGGGTTTGGAAATGCCTTCAGCTTTATCTTTTGAAGAGTATTCAATACTTCCAGTTACTTGAAAAGCCATCTTGTCTAACTCACCGGCATCTAACCAAAGGCTCCCACATGCCTCACAGATATCGTAGGATATTTGATCCTTCTTGATTTGCGCAAGAATGTTCATCATCTCCTCATTGCAATTTAAACACTTCATTGAATTACCTCCTTAAATTCAGTTAACAAATCAATATCGCTCAAGTACCTTTATCTTAAACTGAACGATTCTTTATATCTTTAAGACAATGATATGGATTCTTCAAATTTAGTCAAGTCTTTTGGGCTTTTTCTAATATCAACAGGGTTAGACCTTGATTTTTGAATCCTTTAGATTCTTCGAATCAACAACATAGTCTCTAGTCTTCAGTCGCTGGTCATTAGTCAAAAAATAACTAAAGTTAGTGTGTTAGTGCGTTGGTGTGTTGGTGGGTAACAACAAAAAATCCTATCAGATTTATTATGGAATTTTTCTTTTTCTATACTTTGCCTCGTCAATTACAAATAAATATGTGTCCTCTGAAAATAACAGAGGGTTATGTCTTCTTTGAATTATTTCCACTTCCAATCGAGCATTTCTGTTTTATTAATATCGGTCTGATTTTCCAGCGCAGAAACAAAAGAAGCTACGCTTTCCTTTGCGATTTTCTCTTTAGGTAATATAATCGAAACACCTTGTTGTAAACGAATGAAAACATGGCTCGCGATTTCAAAAATATCCGAAACCTCAGAAGTATCGATTTTCCTCTCACTTGTTTCATCAGATAGAAGTATTTTGTTGTTTTCCAGACTTATTTTACTTGTTTTATCTGTTCGATCACCGAGGTGCTCATCGATTAATTTCGAATAATTTTTTTTAATAACCCAACGCGTGAAATAGGGAAATATAATTAACCATAAAATCGCACCACCGATCGAAATGATTAAATTTACTAACCCTAAAATCCCTATAGCAATATACAATAAAGGAATTAAAAACCAGGTTATAAATTTAATTTTCCTTAAATGCTTCGACTGAGATGCCTGGAATAATTGATACGTTAAATAATCCGATTTTGTTAAGGAATACTTTAATTCCATATATTTATCTCCTTTTACTTGCTTCTATTTTGGAAAAATAAGAAAAATACCTGCTTAAGTCAAGGGATATTTACAATCAACATAGAAACCGTTATTCAATACCAACTCCCACACACACCCCTCCCCTAAGTTTACACTTTTGTCCCGGACAAAAGTGTAAACTTAGATAATCGGATTATGTAAGCTTTTTCATTAACGTTCGATGATTTCAAAAAAAACAACAAAAAATCTTGTTTTAATCTTGTGTAATCTGTGGTTATACTTAGATACAAGATACCCGATACCAGGTACTAGATTAAAGTATAAAACAACAAAAAACCTCCGTGTTCTCTGTTTTTAAATTTGCAATTTATAATTAGACACCGGAAAATGTCTTTGCATCCCTTGACATCCACCCGTAAATATCTACAATTCAATAAGGAGTAATGTTGAAAATGAAAATATTAATTTCTATAATTTCTTTATTTGTTTTAATAAATCCAATAAAAGCACAAAGCATCAAAAATCTAAAAGATATTAATAATACCGTTCATCTTAAATTCTATCAGGCATTCGATTCATTAGAC
>CAYWUC010000237.1:0-3537 GCA_964461395.1 uncultured bacterium | reverse complement strand
CTCTATCATATTTCTCACAACATGACGAATATATACAGATTCGAGTATCTCATAAAAAACTGTCTTATAGTTATTTATTATCTTGTGCGTGTCGGGGAAAAAAGCTCTTTTGTTTCCCGCGCTTAACTTCGAGAGAACTTGATTATCCTTAGTGGCTCTTTCTGTCTTCTTCAACAAATGTATAATAGCTTTTTCAGAAGCCGGGCTAATAACAGCAAGAAATGGTTGGGCGTGCCAAAACTCTATAACCATTTTTTCTATTTGCCAGGAAGGCACAGGAGGAAGTAACGAAGTTATATCCTGTGGTTTTATATTAAGAAGTATACTATTTTGATCTATTTCATTCTTTAGTGTCGTAGCTGAACTATTTAACTCTTGAACCATTCGAATGTGCAATTTTAAAGTTTCTTCCAGTTTTGTAATTTCCTTCTGAATATTCGTAAGCGCTGAAGACAACTCCTGACTTTTAACATCAACTAAATTTTGTAGTTTACCAAGACTCTTTTGAAGAAATCTGCTGGTTTCTTCCCGGACTTTCATATCTTTTTGATCTAAAGATCTATCCCTATCCATTAATTTCTTTTTACCCTTTGAGGCTTTTTGAGATGCTATTTTTGCTAAAGACCGCAGCGTCCTCTCTGAAGGGACAAAAAATTCTCCGAAAGGAAAATTTCTTAAAGTTTGAGTACCGGTCATTTCGGAATTTTTCGCGAGAGAAATTATATCGCCAGCTTCCCTATCCGTAAAATCTTCTACAAGAATATCATGTATTTTAGCAAATATAGAAGGCGTGAAACCATATTTCGCAAGAAATTGGCTTAAGTCGTTAACGCGTAACTTCTGAGGCGGAAAACCTAAGAACATAGGTTCCTTTAACATTAATCTGGCAAATGGTTTGAGTTTTTCTTCTGAGATGCCTTCTTTTATTAAATCAATAAACCTCTTGCCTATTACATTTGCATTCTGAAAATCTTCAACCAATTCAGAAGGATATAAATTAAGTAAAGCCGATAATAATATTATAAAAAAATAATCCCCTTTATCGAGCGCGTTAAGAAACAAATCGCTCAAGAATTTTTTATCTTTTTTGAATAATTTATCCTCTTTTAATCTAACAAAGATATCCCGGAGATAAGCCATGTCTTCTCCTGTAATCTCAACGAATATTTTGCAACTGTGCTCTTCAAGAAAATCGGAAAAAGTTGTCTTAATCGTTCTGAATTTCAGGTATTTGATCAAAAGGTTTTTATAGTATTCAAACCTGGGTTTTTCTCCGACATTTTCTTCTAATGTATCCAGAAGTCTACTCTCAAAAGTACTGGCATATTCTAAAAAAGCCGGACTAAATTTACCTTTCATTTTTTTATGTTAAAAACTCTCCTCTTTTATAAACAATTTTACCATTTACAATGCAATACTCAACTATTCCTTCTAACTTTCGACCTAAAAAAGCGGAATTTTCAGACTTGGAAACAAAATTACTACGATTAACAGTCCAGGAACCTTTCAAATCAACAAGAGTAAAATCTGCAGTTGCACCTTCTTTTATTTCGCCTCGAGGAAGGTTGAAGGCTTTCGAAGGCTCTAACGACATAACTTCAATCAATCTTTTTAAACTTAATTTATCTTTTTTAACCAACTCTGTGTATAAAACCGAAAAAGCAGTTTCCAAACCAATTACTCCAAAAGCTGCCTCCGCGAATTCCATCTCTTTTTTGTAATCTGGATGAGGGGCATGGTCGGTTGCCACAATATTTATTATACCCTCTTTAACTGCCTTTTGAAGCACTACAACATCATGTTTAGTTCTTAAAGGAGGTTTCATTTTTTTGTTTGAGTCAAAGTTTCCTATATCCTCATCGGTTAGTAGTAAATGGTGGGGAGTAACCTCAGAAGTTATTCTATCGTTTTTCCAATTTTTTATTAGTTTAACAGCATCCGCGGTCGATATATGCGCCAGGTGCAGTCTTCCTTTTGTAAAATTAGAAAGCAAAATATCTCTCGCGACAATTGTAGACTCAGATATATCAGGTATCCCTTTAAATCCAAGTTCCGTCGAAACAGACCCCTCATTCATTTGTCCTTTATCGGATAGAATAAAGTCCTCGGGGTGATCTATTATAGGTACATCCATCAATTTAGAATATTCTAAAGCATTCCTCATTAAGGACGCATCTAAAACACAATTTCCGTCATCACTAAAAGCAATACATCCTGACTCATAAAGGTGTGTCATTTCAGCAAGTTCCTTCCCTTCTCTTCCTTTCGTAACGGCACCTACAGGAAATATTCTACAAAGCCCTGTTTTTTCACTTTTTTCCTTTATAAATCTTACAATTCCTTCATTATCGATCGGAGGTTTAGTATTAGGCATAACACATACAGTTGTATATCCTCCTTTTACTGCGGCTCTCGAACCTGTTTCTATAGTTTCGGCATCTTCATCCCCGGGCTCCCTGAAATGGGAATGAACATCGACAAAACCGGGGAAAAGATGCAACCCTTTTCCATCGATTTCTTGCTTTGAGGAAGATTTAGCTTTTTTTACAACCTTATTTTTTTCTATAAAAAGATTACCGATTTCATCTATTCCGTTTAAGGGGTCAAAAAGATGGACGTTTTTAATCTTTATGCCCATCTCTTCTCCTTTTTGACAAAAGATAAAGAACACTCATCCTAATAGCCACCCCTGAGGATACCTGGTGTAAGATAAGAGAATATTCCGAATCCGCTATACCCGATTCAATTTCTACCCCTCTATTGATAGGCCCCGGATGCATTATAACTACGTCCTTTGAAGCAAAATTCTTAAGTTTATTGTAAGTAATGGAATAATCTTTAATATACTCTCTTAAAGAAGGCAGAAAACTTTCTTTCTGTCTCTCTTTTTGAATTCTTAAGATATACAAGATATCTTTCTCCGGAAGAGTTTTCTCGAGATTATATTCAAATTCCACTCCTAACGGCTCTAACCATAAAGGTAAAAGAGTAGGCGGAGCGCATACAGTTATTTTGGCTCCCATTTTGTTCAATCCGTAAATAAGAGACCGGGCTACTCTGGAATGTTTTATGTCACCGATAATGGCAATTTTTAAATTATCAAAAGTCGAAAAATTTTTCTTTATAGTCATTATATCCAATAAAGCCTGCGTGGGATGCTCGTGACACCCATCCCCCGCGTTTATTATAGAAGCCTCTAATCTGTCCGCCAAAAAATGCGGAGTGCCCGGCGAAGAATGCCGTACTACCATCATATCTACTTCCATCGCCTGTATATTTTTTGCCGTGTCAAGCAGTGTTTCCCCTTTTAAAACAGAAGAAGAAGCAGCTGAAAAATTTATAGAATCAGCCGAAAGACGCTTCTCGGCAAGGATAAAAGAATTTAAAGTTCTGGTACTCGGTTCAAAGAAAAGATTTGCCACTGTAATTCCTCGAAGAGTAGGAGCTTTTTTTATAGGTCTTTTGAGAATTTCTTCCATATATTCGGCTGTCGTGAGTATTTCTTCGATTTCAGTCTTTTTCAATTCTTTAATTCCG
>CAYWUC010000236.1:0-5642 GCA_964461395.1 uncultured bacterium | reverse complement strand
CAGGGTCCTGGGTCGTCCTGTGGATCCTATGAATTATTTCGATACGTTCCAGTATACTTATTAGTTCTTTTACGTGATCAGAACTTATTCCTTAAATTTAAAAAGAGATAATAATCTTGTTATTCAAGACCTGAATTTTTCCTGGAATAAAGGTGAGAACATTGTGCTTGTAGGTCCAAATGGAGGAGGTAAGAGTACTCTGGCGTTGGGTCTTTCGGGAATATTACCGGTAGAGCCCGGCAGTATAGTTATAGATTCAAAAGATATTACCGATTATGATTTGAAATCTCTAAGAAAAAAAATAGGGATTGTTTTTCAAGACCCCGAAACTCAATTTGTTACTACAGATGTTTGGAGAGAGATTGGTTTTGGTCTTAGCAATATAAAAGAAGAAAGTTCAAGAATAAAAGAAAGAGTCGAGTGTGTAATAGAGGATTTCGATTTAAGGGGAATTTTAGATAGAGATCCTTCTACTCTTTCAGCCGGAGAAAAACAATTGGTTGCTATAGCCGGTATTTATGCCATGCAGCCGGAGTTTTTGATATTTGATGAGGTGACTTCCTATCTGGATAGAAAATCGAGAGAGCGAATATATGAGCTTTGGGATAGTATAGCTTCTTCTCTTATGATAATCACGCAGAATTTTCAGGAGATAGGTTTCGGAGATAAAGTAATTCTTCTGGATGATGGGAAGATAAGTTTCGAGGCTGAAACCGGGGATCTCGAAGGCAGCGCTCATTTTTCGTATGATTCCGATTTTTTTAATCTTTTAAAAAAGAACCAGAATGAAATACCCGAATATAATAAAATAGTGGAGATTTTAAAATGATTATGCTGAAAAACGTATCTTATAAATATGAAGAAACGGAGGTAATTAAAAATTGTTCTTTATCTTTTTCTCCGAATGAAGTTCATTTGCTTGTGGGTCCGAATGGGGCGGGAAAAACCACACTTATAATGTTATTGAAAGGTCTTATTAAACCATCTCACGGGAGAGTTCTTTCTCCGAGAGGGCAGATTGGTGCGTGGTGGCAAAAAATGGGTGTGCTTTTTCAATTTCCCGAGGATCTTTTTTTTAATGACAACGTATATGAGGAAATAGTTTATGGAGCTAGGAGATTTGGGGTTAAAGATATCGACAGAAAACTCGATAATATCGTAGATTTTTTGGGCTTGGATCCTGAAATTCTTCAAGCTTCTCCGTTTGACCTTTCATACGGGGAAAAAAGGATAGTGGCTTTTGCTTCGATTTTAATCTGGGAACCTTTATATTTGATACTTGATGAACCGTTTTCCGGATTAGACTGGCAATTTAAGAAGAGAGTCACGGAAACAATCGAGAGTTTAAAAGATAAAATGGGTATTGTAGTAATTTCACAGGAATTCGATAGCATCATTTCTTTTGTGGATAGAGTTAGTTTAATTGTAAGGGGTGAATTGGTTTTTTCTTCTCCGGTAGAAGAAGTCGATTGGGATGAGGTATATGAAGTCGGATGTGATGTTCCCTCTGCCGTAAGACTTGGAAAGAAACTAAAAAGTAACGGTATTGAACTGATATCCGATAAAATTCCATATACCGTCTCCGGACTTGTCGACGCGCTTAAAAAATAGTATCTCACACAAAGCCAAAAAGGCACTAAGAAAATTAGGGATTTTTAAGTTATGACACAGGAAGAGAAATATAATCTGGAATTATATCAAGAGAAAGTACAAGAACTTATTAGTAGTAAATTTCTCAAGGATGAGAATTTTATCAAATTTATTAATGGTGAGAAACCGGATGAAGAACAGATTATATCTTTATTGAGTAGATACCGATTTTTTCATTTAGAAAAGGAGCCCACTAACTTCTATAAAATATGTAATATTTTATCCAAGAATATAAAAAACGAAAAGCAAGAAGAATCTATTTCAAGTATCAGGGAAACCTACAAAAGGATTCTTAAGGGAGGCACAGGTTTTGTTTTTTCCGACAAGCTAAAAGCGAAACAACCACCAGAAGATAATTTTGATTTATGGTTTAATGCAATTTATTTTCATTCAGATAGAGAGAAGAAAAAGCGGTTGGAACAGTTACAAAACAGATATGGATATATCCAAAAATTTGTATTTATTAGGGAAATTTGGAGTCTGGTATTATTTATAAAACAATTAAATGAGATAGTTAGCGAAGTCCTTAATCAGGACAATGAAGAATTCCAGAAACAGTAAACAGATGTTTTGGTGAGGTGGAAGGCATAGGTTGTTTTTTTTATAAACATTATTGAGGGACGATGTGGGGTTTTCTTTGTGATCTTTGTGTCTTTGTGTGAGAATTAGTTCTTTTTTTTCGTTTCTGCGGTAATTTTATAATTCAATTATTTCGCATTCGAGGTTTTCAAGGTCTATAATCGCGAATGTTGCTTTTCCCGAAAGGTATCCGCATAGTTCTCCCGGGTTTACGGTAAGAGGTTCTTTCTTGATATAATGTTCGTGAGTGTGTCCATGTAAAATAATATCATAAATACCGCTTTTTCTGAATGCTTCTAATTGATATGGTTCGTGCATGATCGCGATTTTTCTTCCTTCGATTGTTATAGCTTTCGGCCCGCGGTCTATTATAAAGCCGGATTCGTTTGCTTTTTTCTGAAGAAAAAGTTTATCTCCGTCGTTGTTGCCGAAAATCGCGTAAACTTTATCCATTTTTATTAAAGGTATGGAAAAAGGAGAACAGTAATCTCCGAGATGTATAATATTTGTTATTTCTTTTTCTTTTAATATGTTTACAGCTTTTTTAATATTATCGAGATGGTCGTGGGTGTCCGATATTACTCCTATTTTCATAATTTCCTCCCTCGTTTTACCTATTACGATAATAACCATCTTAATAAAAATTTCAAGGATAAATCGGTCCAAAATAATTGGACCGTTGGTTCGTTGGATCGTGAGGTCGTTGGTTCGGGACTTCAGTAAATCCGTGAATCAGTATATCAGTAAATCAGTAAATCAGTAAATCAGTAAAAACCCATCTCCACCAAGACAGAATTAATGAATCAGTGGGACGGTTTAAGTTTTTACTAATTGACCAATTTACCAATTGACTAATAACTAAGTTTTCTAACTTCCTGGCTTCTGAATTCTGTTTTCTGTGTTCTTTGTAGTTAAAAATCTTTTAGTTAGTATAGGGGATTTCAGGTATTTGACAAATCGCGATATTAGATTATATTGTCGAAAAAAAAGAGAGGGATTTATGTATGTTTTATTAATGTTTTTAAATGTTTCGTTTACTAATAATACCCCAGAACTTAGTTCTGCTTTCCGGGTCGGAGAATTGAGTCCGGAAATATGCTCGAGCGAAAGATACGATTCGCTTAATATGAGATTTGTTGGTAATTGGCCCTTCGGTCCTTCATGTGCCATAGCGGTCGACTCGACTCGAGATATTGTATTCTGTAATTCGGGAGGAGGAGTTTACATACTTGATGTTTCCGATCTTTCGAATCCCGTTAAATTATCCGAGATTCGAACGAGGGGTATGGTGAGGGGACTATTTTACGAAAGCTCCACCGAGAGACTTTATATAGCCGCGCAAGAAAATGGTCTTGAAATATGGAATGTCGCCGATTCCGGAAATCCCGAAAAATTAGGTTCATGCGATACACCCGGCTGGGCGTATGGCGTGGATGTTGTCGGTAATTACGCATACGTGTCGGATTACGCCAGCGATCTCCGTGTAATAGACATCTCCAGTCCGGAAAACCCCGAAGAGGTGAGTTACTTCATAGGTGAATTCGGCGCTGCGTGCGATATAGAGATTTCCGGAAATTACGCGTTCGTGGCAAATGGGCATGCGGGACTCCAGGTAATAGACATCTCTACACCCTCGAACCCTACGGATGAGGGTTATTTAGATACCCCAGGCAGTGCGAACGGCATAGCGA
This sequence comes from uncultured bacterium, assembly GCA_964461395.1. Classification (GTDB taxonomy): domain Bacteria; phylum Hydrothermota; class UBA3072; order UBA3072; family UBA3072; genus JAFGHJ01. The sequence goes on along the minus strand of CAYWUC010000236.1, from coordinate 1,722 downwards.
TTGCCGGTAGTTATGCATATGTGGCAGATTGGTTAGAAGGACTCAGGGTAATAGATATCTCCACCCCTTCGAATCCCACGGAGGTGGGTTCATGCCATACGCCGGGTTTCGCAAGAGACGTGGCGGTTTCCGGTAATTACGCGTTCGTAACAGATGGGGTTGAAGGACTCAGTATAATAGATATCTCAACACCGGAAACTCCCGTAGAAGTAGATTCTTTAGATATACCCGACGATGCACATGACGTAGTTGTATCCGGAAATTATGCATTTATTGCGCACTGGCGTGACGCTGGTTTCCGGATAATAGATATTTCTACACCGGAAGATCCCGAGGAGATAGGTTATTACAATACTACGCGCAGCATTGCATACGATGTAGAAGTCAAAGGTAATTATGCGTACATAGCAGATAATTCTTACGGTCTCGCAGTAATAGATATCTCCATCCCTTCGAATCCCACGGAAGTCGGTTTTTACGATACACCCGGTTACGCACGGGATTTAGAGATTTCCGGAGATTACGCATACGTGGCGGACGCTGATTCCGGTCTACGGGTAATAGACATCTCCACGCCGGAAAATCCTGAGGAAATAGGTTTTTACGATACACCCGGCAGGGCTTGGGACGTAGCGGTTTCCGGAGATTACGCGTACGTGGCGGATGATGGTTCCGGTCTACGGGTGATAGATATCTCCACACCGGAAGATCCCACGGAAGTCGGTTTTTACGATACACCCGGTTACGCGCGGAATTTAGATATCTTCGGAGATTACGCATACGTGGCGGATGATGATTCGGGCCTCCGTGTTATAAACATCTCTAACCCCTCGAGTCCTACGGAGGTGGGCGCGTACGATACAACGGGCAATGTACGGGACGTAGCAGTCTCCGGTAATTATGCGTTCATGGCTTATTATAGCGGGCTCCAGATAGTGGATATCTCTACACCGGAAGACCCCTTCGAGGTGGGTTCTTACAATGCCACCGGCTCTAGTGCGGAAGGTGTATTGGTCTCCGGAGATTATGTGTTCCTGGTAGATAATAGTAAATTTGTACGAATAATAGATGTCTCCACACCGGAAGATCCCGAGGAGGTAGGTTTTTACGGTACGCCCGGCGATGGTCCAAACGGCGTAACGCTTTCCGGTAGTTATATATATGTGGCTTCAGGAAACGCCGGTTTACAAATATACCAGAATTTACTTCCAGGGGGTAGTGAGGAGAGTAGCAATAAAGAACAAATTCTAAACCTTACTCAAAATCTTTTCATGGGAACAGCGGAGGTACAGGTAAATGGAGCAAATTTACCGGCAGTACTCGATGTATATGATGTAACCGGAAGGATAAGAGAGAAAACAATAATTTATAGCTCTTTACCGGTAACAGTCGGCGCTTTTCTAAAACCCGGGATTTATTTTGTAAAAGTAAAAGGTTTAAACCCGGTAAAGATATTGAAATTGAAGTAGAAAAACCAGGATTCTTCGAATCAGTTGAATGGTTAAATTGAAAAAATAGTCAAATAGTTATTTTAGGATTTAGAATATCCTCGTATTGGCCCTTTGTGGGCAGATTACTATTGATCGCTTGGTATCTTATGGGATAAAGAGAGGCATTCTAAATTGGGCATTGCTTGTGCAAGGATTTGGGGGCCTTCTCTTTATCCCTTTATTTATTTCTTTCAACATATTTATTAAATTATAATGTCTATCCATAATAATT
>CAYWUC010000235.1:0-5035 GCA_964461395.1 uncultured bacterium | reverse complement strand
TTTATTGAATCAGCGTTGTCTCCTCTAATACAATAGATTGATGCTGAAATCATGCAAGAGATAAGACCCGCCACAAAAAAAGATTTATCTGCTATTACCGAGATATATAACGATGCGGTTTCAAACACCACTGCGACGTTTCATATTGAGCCCAAATCAATTAGGGAACAGGAAAAATGGTTCGATAAACACACAGGAAAATATACTGTTATCGTTGCTGTGGAGAACGATGTTGTATTAGGTTGGGCATCCTTGAGCTCCTGGTCAGACAGATGCGCGTATTCAAATACCGCGGACGTTGCCGTTTACATAAAAAAAGGATTCCGAGGAAAGGGAATAGGAAAGAAATTAGTGAAAGAATTAATCGAAAAAGGTTCTAAAAATGGACTCCATACCGCTATCGCGAAAATTTGTTCGGAAAACGAAGTAAGTTTAAATATGTTTGGAAAACTCGGATTCAAGCATATCGGGACAATGAAAGAAGTGGGATTTAAGTCGGCAAATTGTTAGATGTCCATCTAATGCAGATAATATTTTGAAAGGAGAATTTTCGATGGATGAAGTTTATCTCTACGGTATGATTTCTATGAGTACGGTTTATGTATTGGATAAGGATTTCGTATACCCCTGTTCGAATGAATACGCGGAAATCGCTCAATCGGTATTTTCTATAGGAGGCGAAGCGGCTAATTCGGCAATTATGTTATCGAAGCTGGGAATAAAGACAAAACTCGACGGTAATTGGTTACGTAAAAAAAATGCCGGTAAAATACAGGAATGTTTGAAGTCTTTCGGTATCGATATTACAAGATTGATAGTAAAAGAAGATTACGGTACGGAAGAGATCGTTATAACTGATAAAAATTCACGTACAGTATTCGGAAATTACGCGAGTTTCCACAGAGGAGAAAAGCAGTGGAACAAACCGAAGGAAACTGATATTCAAAAAGCAACGATTGTTTCTCTAGACCCTTATTTTAAAAATGAATCCCTGCTTGCAGCAGAGCTATGTTTAGATAATCAAAAACCCTATGTTACCCTTGATTGCAGATATGATGATTTTATTGCCCGGAATGCCGAAGCGGTTATAATTTCGCATGAATTGCGAGACCAGGCTTATAAAGGCAAAAATATGCTGAAGATTTTAAAAAACTACCAAAAATATTGTAAGGGACTTATCATATTTACTTTTGGAAGTGATGAATTATGGTACGCACGTAGGGGGCAAAAAATCAATAAATTTAAACCATATAAAATTAAACCGGTAGATACTACAGGAGCGGGTGATTCTTTTCGTGCTGGTATAATTTACGGTTTGCTGAAATCATGGGACGACAGGTCGATCGTGGAATTTGCCTCTGCAGTTTCCGCATGTGTGTGTCTTACGTTTCCGCATACTTTAAACGCCCCGGGTTTGGACGGCATAATTAAGTTTATGGATGAAAAAACAATAGCCTTCCCCAAAAACAATGATTAAACAAGAGATAAAAAAGGATATTGCTTTTCTTAAGAAGCATACTTTACAACCTACTTGGTGGAAGATAGCAAAAGTATTTATTTTATTAGTAAGTATAACAATAATATGGATAATTTTTGGAATATTAAAAACAATCATTTGGTTTTCTATAATCATAATCCTTGGATTAATTGTTCATTTTACTTATCGAATTAAAACACATACTTACAAAAAATCATGGATGGATTTTAAGGTAAAAGAGACAGATGGGGAATTAACTTATGAGCGTATTGGATTACTTTACTACTCATTAGTAGTTTGTCTATTTTTGATAGCAACAGTAACTATAATATTATTAAAGTAATCTCGAATTACTCATCCCAATCGTCGGATCTGAATGAAGAAGCGGGAAGTCCTTCTTTGTTGAAGAGGGAAGCCTGCGAACCGTTTTTGAAAGCATATCGTACGGCAATCGGGTCATAGGCTTGTTTGCTGTAGAGTATTACGGTATTTCCTTCTATACAGGCTTCGGCGTCTACAAAAACTTTATCCTTTCCCGCGAGCTGAAATCCGGTAAGGTTTCCGTAACCCGATGAGTCGGTCTTTGCGATAAGACCGCTTCCTACATGGTCAAAGCGTAAAGTTATTCTGCTGCCTTTTTTTATCATTTCTTTGAAGACCGGTCCGGAATAAACGATATCGTTTTTTCCGTAGTCCTTGGCAAGAGCCCATAGTGCAAGACGGTTTCCTACATTTAGTTTATCCGGCGGATGAATGTTATCCACTTCTCCTATATCAAGAGTTACAGCCATACCCGTATTTGGAACGGATGACATGGTTACAAGTTGTGCCTCACGAAGTTTTGCCGAAACCGGGTCTTCTCTATCGTCATAAACGTAAGGAGCTATCTGGGCGAAGTAAAACGGGAATTTACCAAGATTCCAAGCAGTTCTCCAACTTTCTATCATAGCAGGGAAGAGTTGTTTGTATTGTTCGTGTCTTCCGACGTTCGATTCTCCCTGGTACCATATTGCGCCTTTGATTCCGTAGGGAACAATGGGTGCAATCATTGCGTTGTATAAAACCGTAGGAGTATATGCGGTCACTCCCATAAAATCCGGTCTTGTTGTATAAAAATCATTTTCTTCCGCGCCGAAGATATAAAAGACACTTTCTCTATATTGCGCAACGGGAAGATATTTCCATGTCCCCGCGAGTTTTATAGGTTCTGTGTTATCTTCATTTGCCGGATAGATTTTCATTTGTGCTTCTTCTCCGTAAATGCCTCCACCGCCCTGTAAATCAACCACTCTTACAGCTATTACATTTATGCCCTTTTTAACTAATTTTGAAGGGATTGTATATTTTCGTTCGATTGTCCAGAAACCCATACCCTCATAACCTCCCACTCTTTCACCATTAAAGTAAGTTATGTCTATATCGTCGATGGGGCCAAGTTCCAACATCAAATCTTTATCTACCCATGACTCGGGTATATTTATATTTTTTCTAAACCATACCACCCCATCAAAAATACCCAATTCGGTACTTTCCCATAGAATCGGAAGACTCATTTCTTTCCAGTCTGAATCATTTAAATCCGGAAAAGGACAAATTGTATCATTAAAGGATATTCCTTTACCTCCGCGTTCATCTTCGCTGGTTGGCGTAATTACAGGGTGAGAACCAAGCCAATCAAGATATTCCTCTTCCTGCAAGGAGAGTTTATCCATATTTTTTACGAAGTCGGAAAACCCTTCGACTTTTCCCAGATATTTGGGAGAAACCCATGATTCGGCGGGTGTACCTCCCCAGCTTGTATGTATCAGTCCGACAGGAATACTTAGTTCTTTGTGAATTTTTTTGCCGAAGAAGTAAGCTGTCGCGCTGAAATATTTAGCCGTTTCGAGATTACACTCTTCCCATGATCCCTTGCAATCTTCTTCAGATTTTACCGAAACACTCTTTGTTACAGTAAAAAGACGGATTTTTGGGTAATTCGCATTTTCTATTTCTTTCGCGGAATTTTTAATTGTGTCTCTCGGAGGCCAGCCCATAAGAGGCATTTCCATATTGGATTGTCCTGAACATACCCATACTTCCCCTATTAGTACATTTTTAAATATTATTTCTGAATCTTTTCCTTTTATTGTTATTTCGTAGGGACCGCCCGCTGCAGGTGTTTTGATTTTTGCCATCCATTTTCCGCTCACTTTTGCCTTTGCCGTGGTTTTCTCTCCCCACGATGAAGTTATTTCTATATTTTCTCCTGCGGAAGCTTTTCCCCATATAGGATTTTCCGTTTTCTGCTGCATAACCATATTGTCACCAAAAATTGCAGGTAGTTCAAGCGCTTTTGACTCGAGTGCAATTAAGCCGAAAAATAAAAAAGATACCAGTAGTAAAAATTTTTCCATCTTATTCCCCCAAATTTAATTTTGATTGTTAATATTTTTATAAAATAGAATATATGCGTTTTTTACGGAAATTCAAGCGGTAATTGCCTTTTGCAGTCTATAATTATCTGGACGGTTGCAATATTGGAAAGCAGGTCTTTTTAGTCCAAAGTCCAGTGTCCAACGTCTAAAGTCGCAACTAAATCCCAACCTCACCCAAAATGTTCACATGTAGAACATGTAGTAAATGTAGTTTTTTGTTTTAACTAATTTACTAATAAACTGATTTACTAATCACTAAAGTTATTTAAGCTTATAATCATTCCTCTCAATTTGCCTGACTACCCTTTCATATCTTGAGCAGTATAGGTGACCGGTTAATTTTACCTTTAAAATTGGAATTTCCGAGATTGCTTTTTTCCCCTCTATAAATAAAGATTTTATGTCATCTATTTTGTCTCTTATCCAGAGTGAAAAGGCTTTATTTTGAGTGAGGTCTTTTTTTATATTGTATCTATCGATTTCTTCACGAGAGATATTGAAATAGCCGTTTTCTTTGTCTATTAAAAAATCACGCAGTAAATGTACCTGGTGAGAAGCGTAGGCAGATATCGAATACTCTTCTTTGTACTGTAGGGAGGGGGCCAGGAAAAATAATAGCGCGCGAGTATAGGCATCTCCGATTTTCTTTGAGTATTCGTTCAAACCCTCAAAATCTGGAATCGTGTTTTTCCTTTTGATGTCAAAGTCAAAAATTTCGAACATTTTTTTAATCACTGTTTTTAAGCCATAGCCGTTTTCTATATCGTAGTTAATAACTTCCGAGATAGCTTCTTCTAAGTAGTTTTTCATTTTGGGCTTATTCTTATTATAAAGAAAGTTGATTATTTTCGATTGTTCGACTAAAAGATTTTTTTGTTCTGATTTATCGATGTCGATATTATCCACAAAATCATCTATACATCTAAGATATGTATATAAAAGATTGGCGAGTCTCCCTCTTTGTCCTCTTATGAATAATTGTGTCGCTAAATAGGCTTCGAAATTATGTTTTTTTAATGTTTTCATATTTGAGTGAATGTTTTTTAATTAATACCCCTCTAAAAAAATCTATAAGTTAAAGATGATAAGTCAAGTCAGTATTTATTATTATTGTTTAAAACTTTACCCTCAACCGAATTTT